>CALSBD010000314.1:0-4711 GCA_943373055.1 Rhizobium sp. Q54 | reverse complement strand
CGGCAGGCGCGTGGTTGGGCGGGGGACGTGGATGAAGACAGCGCGGTGGCCGGATGCGAGGCTTTGCCAGTAGATGGCGTTGCACAGGTAGTCACCGGCATTGGTGGAGACGGTCGCAGGTGCGTGGGCCGCGACGCGGGCTTTGAGCGCGCGGGTCGGTGCGGGGCTTTTCAAGCGCATGGGGTGATGCGGGCTCAGCGCCACGCGGGCAGGGGCGGCGCCGACGGCGTCGCGGCGATAGGGCGCAGCATGATTGCGCGCCAGCGCTTCAACACGGATGGCTTTGGTCCGACCGGCCAGACCCAGATGCACGATCGCGTCGGGCTTCAGGTGCTCGACCACCTCGGCAAACCGCGGCAAGGCCCCATACGTGGTGGCCAAAATCACTGGCGCCAAATTGAGGCCTAAGCGCCGGGCCACGCAAGGGGAGGTGAGCCGCGCGAGGATCAAAGGGGTCGGGTTCACCGGCGCGCCGGGGAACGGCCCAAACGCGGTGACAATGACAAGCGGTCGGCGGCGGTGGGCGGTCACGGTTGGGGGTCCCTCGTGGGTGTCCTCACGATCACCTCAAGTGAGGGTAAGATTCAAGTCTGTGGCATAAGTCGCTGATAAATATGAACTTCAGACTTTGATTCAAGTCGCTGATCCTCATTCGAGGGGCGCCAACTTCATGTTGAGAATCCGATTCAGCGGGTGGGCCGATGTGCATCCATGCCCTGGCGCGATCGGGCGCGGCGGGTTGGCTTGAGGGCGTGCCCAACTTGATTCCACAGATCGCGCTAAAGCCCGAGAAGGTTTGCGATTTCGTCCACCGCCACGGCGGCGGAGAGCGTGCCCGCGCGCACGCCGGCCTCGATCTGAGGCAGCCGCTCGCGCAAGGTGGCGTCGCTGCGCAGGCGGGCATGCAGGCGATCTTCCAGCATCGACCACATCCACGTGACCTGCTGGCGCGCCCGCTTGGCCTGAAAGTCGCCGGTGGCCTCGGTCTTGGCGCGGTGCAGCTTGATGTGGTCCCACACCGCGTCGAGGCCTTCGTTGGCGAGACCGGAGATCAACAGCACCGGCGGCGTCCACACCGAAGAGGCGGGGGCGAGAATGTGCAGCGCCGCGCGATACTCCGCCGCTGCCGCCCGCGCGCGCGTCGCGTTGTCACCCTCAGCCTTGTTGACCGCGATCATGTCGGCGATCTCAAGCACGCCCTTCTTGATGCCCTGGAGTTCATCGCCCGCGCCCGGCAGCATGAGGACAAGGAACAGATCAACCATGCCGGCGACCGTCGTCTCCGATTGGCCGACGCCGACGGTCTCCACGATGACGACATCGAAGCCAGCCGCCTCGCACAAGAGCATGGTCTCCCGCGTCTTGGCTGCCACGCCGCCAAGCGTACCGGAGGAGGGGGATGGGCGGATAAAGGCGTTTGGGTCGATAGCCAGGCGCGCCATGCGGGTCTTGTCGCCCAGGATCGAGCCGCCCGTGCGGGTCGAGGAGGGGTCAACGGCCAACACCGCCACCTTGTGGCCGAGCGCCGTTAGATTGGCGCCGAAGGTGTCGATCGTCGTTGACTTGCCAACACCGGGCACGCCGGTGATGCCGATGCGATGGGCGCGGCCGGTCAGCGGCAAGACGGCTTGGACAAGCGCTCGAGCCTTATGTTGGTGCTCGGGCTTCTTCGATTCAATCAAGGTGATCGCGCGCGCCAGCGTCGCCCGGTCGCCCGAGGCGATCCGCTCGGCGAGGGCGTCGACGTCGAGATCCCGGGCCGGGCCGATCACTCGGCCGCTGCCTTGGTTTGATAGCCAAGGCTCATGTTGAGCTTGTCGATCAGCTTCTCGGCCGCTTCCGCGATCACGGTGCCGGGCGGGAAGATCGCCGTGGCGCCCGCCTCAATCAGCGCGCCATAGTCCTGCGGCGGGATCACGCCGCCCACCACGATCATGATATCGGGCCGGCCTTGGGCGGTGAGAGCGGCCTTGAGCGCGGGCACCAAAGTGAGGTGGCCAGCGGCGAGCGACGAGACGCCCACGACGTGTACGTCGTTTTCGACCGCCTGACGGGCGGCCTCGGCGGGTGTGGCAAACAGCGGGCCGATGTCGACATCGAAGCCGAGATCCGCGAAGGCGGAGGCGATCACTTTTTGGCCGCGGTCGTGGCCGTCCTGGCCCATCTTGGCGACCAGAATGCGCGGCCGGCGGCCATCATCGGCTTCGAAGGCGTCAACAAGCTTTTGCACCCGGGCGACGGCATCGGACATGGCGCCCACCTCACGCTTATAAACACCGGAAATCGTCTTGATCTCGGCTTTGTGCCGACCAAACACCACTTCGAGCGCCAGCGAGATCTCGCCCACTGTCGCCTTGGCGCGCGCGGCCTTGATGGAAAGGTCGAGAAGATTGCCCGTCCCGGCGCGCGCGGCTTCCGTCAGCGCCGCAAGGGCGGCTTGTGTGACGGCCTCGTCGCGCTCGGCGCGCAGGCGCTTGAGCTTATCGATCTGTGCGGCGCGCACGGCCGCGTTTTCGACCTTGAGGACGTCGATGGTGTCCTCGGTTGACGGCTTATATTTGTTGACGCCGACGACCGTCTGCGTGCGGCCGTCGATACGGGCCTGCGTCTTGGCGGCGGCTTCCTCGATGCGCAGCTTGGGGATGCCGGCCTCGATCGCCTTGGCCATGCCGCCGAGCGCTTCCACCTCGGCGATGTGGGCCAGCGCCTTTTCTGCGAGATCGGCGGTGAGCCGCTCGACAAACGCAGAGCCGCCCCACGGATCGATCACTTTGGTGGTGCCGCTCTCCTGCTGCAAGACGATCTGGGTGTTGCGGGCGATGCGGGCGGAGAAGTCGGTTGGCAAAGCCAGCGCCTCGTCCAGCGCGTTGGTGTGAAGCGACTGAGTGTGGCCTTGGGTCGCTGCCATCGCTTCCACGCAGGTGCGCGTGACATTGTTGAAAACGTCCTGGGCAGTCAGCGACCAGCCTGAGGTCTGGCTGTGGGTGCGCAACGAGGTGGAGCGCGGGTCCTTGGGGTTGAACTCCTCCTGCACGAGCTTCGCCCACAAAAGCCGCGCGGCGCGCAGCTTGGCGACCTCCATGAAGAAGTTCATGCCAATCGCCCAAAAAAACGACAGCCGCGGCGCGAAGGCATCGACATCCAGACCGGCCTTGACGCCGGTGCGGATGTATTCAAGCCCGTCGGCGAGCGTGTAGGCAAGCTCCAGGTCCGCCGTCGCGCCGGCCTCCTGCATATGATAGCCGGAGATCGAGATCGAATTGAACTTCGGCATGTGGGTCGACGTGTAGCCGAAGATGTCCGATATGATCCGCATCGAGGGGGCGGGCGGGTAGATATAGGTGTTGCGGACCATGAACTCCTTGAGGATGTCGTTCTGGATGGTCCCCGACAGCTTCTCCTGCGCGACGCCTTGCTCCTCGGCGGCCACGATGTAGAGCGCGAGCACAGGCAGCACCGCGCCATTCATGGTCATCGACACCGACATCTGGTCAAGCGGGATGCCGGAGAACAGCGTGCGCATGTCATAGATGGAATCAATCGCCACGCCGGCCATGCCGACGTCGCCGGCAACGCGGGGATGGTCGCTGTCATAGCCGCGGTGGGTGGCGAGGTCGAAGGCGACCGAGAGGCCCTTTTGGCCGGCAGCGAGGTTGCGCCGATAAAACGCGTTGGAGTCCTCAGCCGTGGAGAAGCCGGCATACTGGCGGATGGTCCAGGGTTGCTGGACATACATGGTAGGATAGGGGCCGCGCACATAGGGCGCCACGCCGGGGTAGCTGTCGACGAACCCGAGGTCTGCGAGGTCCTCGGCGACGTAGCGACCCTTGACGGTGATCCCCTCGGGGGTCAGCCACGGCTCGGCGCTGTCGGTCGCCGGGGCCGTCTCGATGGCGAAAGGGATGGTGGCGAAGTTGGGCACGCGGCTCATGGGGTGCGGTCCTCTCGCTCAGTGTCCAATGCCCGCGGCGGTTTGCACCGCGCGCAATGTGGCGACCATATCAAGACCGGCGTGGATGAGGCCATCGATCCCGGCCGCCCGATAGGCCTCGGCCGTCGCATCGTCCTTCGGCTTGCCGGCCAGGTAAAGAGCCTTCACCCCAGCTGCTTTGAGCGCGCGGGCCGCGTCCAGCGCCGCGCCATCATAGACGGCGTCGGATGACGCGAGTACGGCGATGCGGGCGGTGGAGGCCTTGAAGGCGGCGACGAGCCCGTCCAGGTCGACAACGCCTTCGCCCACGGGGGCAAGAAAGCCGCCGGCTTCCAGCACATTGCGCACCCAGGTGGCGCGCATGGTGAAGTCGGCCACGGTGCCTAAGGTGGCGATGAACGCGACCGGGCGTTTGTCGCCGGCGGCTTCGCAGGCCGCGTCGGCAGCTTCGCGCAAGGCCTCGAACGCCTCGGCGTCGCGGCGCATGATCAAAGCCGGGCAGGTTTCTTGCGCGATGCCGCGGGCGAGCGCCATGGCGGTCACGCTGTGGCCCTCTCGGGCGGCCTCAATGAGCGCTTCAAACAAATGACCGCCGTCCGCCTTGGGCAAGGTCAGCGGATCCTCACTGGAGGTGCCCAAGGGTTCGGTCACCTTGAGCACCTTCGGCGCGGGTTCGGTCACGTTGGGGAACTCGCTGGTGCCGGTGATGGGCTGCTTGCGGCGCGCGATGTCGCGGGCGCGGGCGTCGCGGGCCACCGTGATGTCGGCCTGCAAGCGACC
>CALSBD010000313.1:0-4715 GCA_943373055.1 Rhizobium sp. Q54 | reverse complement strand
CGGTGATCAAGCTCCCGAATTTATCCGGCTTGTCGATCTAATCGATTTAGCGCACGATCCCTGTCAAGCACGGTCGACGGGGGGACTCGTCCACCGGGCATGAACCCGCCAAGGGGTCTCACGGGAGGAAAGCCAAATGACTGTGTCGGCGATCTTGAAGCAGAAGGGTCATGACGTTGTGACGGTCGACGCGCGCGCCACGCTGTTGGAGGCGTGTGATTTATTAGCCGCGCGGCGGATCGGCGCGGTGGTGGTTGTCGAGGAGGATCGGCAGATCCGCGGCATCCTGTCGGAACGCGACATCGTCCGGGCGGTTGCCCGCGATGGCGCCAAGGGGCTCACAGCCCCGGTTGACTCTTGCATGACCCGCGAGGTCGTCACCTGCCGCGAAGCCGATACGATCGATCGGGTGATGCAACTGATGACCACGGGCCGGTTCCGGCATTTGCCGGTCGCCGACAATGGCCGTCTGATCGGGCTCATTTCGATTGGCGACGTGGTCAAGCGGCGCATCGAGCAGGTCGAGCGCGACGCCGAGGAGTTGCGGGCCTACATCACGGCGGCCTAAGCAGCGCTGGTTCCTTGGTCTCCACTGTCAGACCCGGCCGGGTGGCGTCAGCCGACGATCTCGGCCGCGGTCTCGCGGATTTCCGCGACCGCTTTGAGAGCGGCCTCGCGACCCAGCGCGATCGTTTCATCGGCGCGGTGAAAATCGAACAGGCCGATGCGGGCCACCTTCGGCACGATCATCACATCCGGCGGATCACCGGCCAGCCGCGAGCGGGTGATACGATCCTGCATGATGTTGTAGCTGTCGATCATCACGCCCGTGAGACCGGGCCGATCGCCTGTGCTGCGAAACAGCTGGCTGCGGATGGTGCGCTTGGCGGCGCTCAAAAGGTCGTTGGTGTCTTGGGGCGGCGGCGCATCCTCGGCCGGTTCGGCTCCGATCGCGTGCACCACCGTGCCATGGTTAGGCCCGTCGCCGCCGACATTGACGGCAATGACAAGTTCGGCGCCCAGCGCCCGACAGACCGAGACCGGCACCGGATTGACCAGGGCGCCGTCGACCAGCCGACGGCCGGCAATGGTGATGGGATCAAAGATGCCCGGCAGCGCGTAGCTCGCCCGCATCGCCTCGACGAGATTACCTTTGGAGAGCCAAATCTCGTGACCGGTCTTCAGCTCCGTGGCCACCGCCATGAACGGGCGCGGCAGGTCCTCGATTTTCACGTCGGCGAGGTGCTGATCGAGAAGCCGCGCGAGGCGGGTGCCGCTGATGAGGCCGCCGCCGCCGAAATGGAGATCAAGCAGCGAGAAGACGCGCCGCGGTGTGAGTGAGCGGGCGAAGGCTTCAAGCTCCGCCAGATGACCGGCCAGATCCGCGCCACCCGCCAGCGCGCCAATCGAGGTGCCGGCGACCACGTCGGCCTCAATGCCGGCCTCGCGGAGGCCTTGCAGAACGCCAATGTGGGCCCAGCCGCGCGCCGCGCCGCCGCCCAGGGCAAAGCCGATGCGCACCTTGCGGCGCTTGATGCGCTGCGGCGGTTCAACAGGTGGCGGGGTGGAGGGTTCAAGCGCCGGGGTGCTGCCGGCGGCGGTGGCCGGAGCGCGGAAGATATGACGCGTGACGCTCTCAAACATGGCGTTCGTCTTTCCCGGGGCGCGAGCCGTTCGACCCGCGATCCGCCCGCCCTGCTTTGGTCCTTCAAGCGTGGCGAGTACCGACACTTTAAGTCAAAGGCATGGAAGAACCGTGAAGACCGCGGGTGTCTTTTGCCGTTGACGTCAAGCGGCCGTGCCACCTCACCATGGCATGCGAATGGGTTTACGTCGCTTCGGCGCTGTGCGGATCGGCGAAGCGCGCATGCGGTCATTCCCCATGGGAACGATCCCATCGGGGAAAGGGCGGAAGCTGCGACGGGCTGACGCTCACTCCACGAAGCTGAGCGAGCCGTCGTCCTCAATGCGGCGATAGAAGCACGACCGGCGGCCGGTGTGGCAGGCGACGCGATCGCCTTCCATGCGGGCCATCACGAGCACCGCGTCCTGGTCGCAGTCGATGCGCAGGTCGGTCACCTTGAGCCGGTTGCCGCTCGATTCGCCCTTGACCCATAGCTTGCCGCGCGACCGGCTGAAGAAGGTGCCGATGCGGGTCTTGATGGTCAGGTCAAGCGCCTCGCGCGTCATGTGGGCGAGCATGAGGACGCTGTGGTCATCGGCATCGATGACGACAGCGGTGATCAGGCCATTGGCGTCGAACCGCGGGGTGAGGGCGGTGCCCTCTTCAAGGGCGTGGTCGTGCGTGCTCATGGCGATGGTTGTGCGGGATTGGACCAGGAGGGTCAAGGGCGGCGACCCGAGGCCTGCCGTGCGGGCCGCCAGCGAACTTGCACAAAGAATAGGCAGATTTTACCCTCGGGCGCTGCCAATTCCATCCATCAGCCGCCTTGCCTTGTGGGCGGACCTTTGCCGACAATGCATCACGACGTGTTCGTGGAAGAGGGATGGATGGTGCGCGCTTTCGATGAGATGACGGCCTCCGGCGATGATTGCCGAGCCGGCTATGAGCGCCTTAAGACGTGGCTCGAGACGACCCCGACCGACCTCCTGAAGCAGCGCCAACAGGAAGCCGAATTGTTGTTTCGCCGCATCGGCATCACCTTCGCCGTCTATGGCGACGCGGAGGCCGAGGAGCGCATCATCCCGTTCGACATCGTGCCGCGGGTTATCACGCGCCGCGAGTGGGAGCGACTGTCAAAGGGGCTCACGCAGCGCGTCACTGCGCTCAACATGTTCCTGACCGACATCTACTCCAAGGGCGAGATCATCAAGGCCGGCGTGGTGCCTGAGGAACTTGTCTATCGCAATCCGTATTACCGGCCCGAAATGCAGGGCTTCGCCCTGCCTCACTCCATCTACGTGATGATCGCGGGCATCGATATCGTGCGGGTCGACGCCGATACGTTCTACGTGCTGGAAGACAATGCGCGCACCCCGTCGGGCGTCTCCTACATGCTGGAGAACCGGGAGGTGATGATGCGCCTGTTCCCGGATCTGTTCGCCGACCACCGCATCGCGCCGGTCGACAACTATGCCGATGAGCTTTTGAAGACCTTGAAATCGGTAGCGCCGCGCACCGCGCCGGGCGATCCCACCGTCGCGCTGATGACCCCGGGGCCATACAATTCGGCCTATTACGAGCACTCGTTCTTGGCCGACAAGCTTGGCGTGGAGCTCGTCGAGGGCACCGACCTGATCGTGCGTGAAAACGTCGTCTACATGCGCACCACCCAAGGGCCTAAGCGTGTCGACGTCATCTATCGACGCGTCGACGACGATTTCCTGGATCCGCTCGCGTTCCGGCCGGATTCGGCGCTTGGTGTGCCGGGGCTGATGTCGGCGTATCGGGCCGGCAATTTGACGCTTGCCAATGCGGTTGGCACGGGATGCGCCGACGACAAGGCGGTCTATTCCTATATGCCGGAGATCATTCGGTTTTACACCGGTGAGGACGCGATCCTCTCCAACGTGCCGACCTTCCGCTGCCGCGAACCCGACGGCCTGAAGTACACGCTTGATCATCTCGATGAGCTCGTCGTCAAGGAAGTTGATGGCTCGGGCGGCTATGGCATGCTTGTGGGGCCGAAGGCGGACAGGACGACGATTGAGATGTTCGCCAAGAAGATCGCGGCCTTCCCGGAGAAGTTCATCGCCCAGCCGACGCTGGCGTTGTCGACCTGCCCGACCTTCGTGGGTGAGGGGGTGGCGCCGCGACACGTGGATTTGCGCCCCTATGTGCTGACCGGCGCGGACGGCGTGCGCATCGTGCCCGGTGGGCTCACTCGCGTCGCGCTGAAGGAAGGCTCGCTTGTCGTCAATTCCAGCCAGGGCGGCGGCACCAAGGATACTTGGGTGGTTGACAGCCCGCTCTAACCCTCCGCCCTTTCGTTTCGACCCCCATCCCGGATTTGTCTTTCATGTTAAGCCGCACCGCCGATAGCCTCTTCTGGCTCTCCCGTTATGTGGAGCGCGCCGAGAACACCGCGCGCATTATCGATGCCGCCGCGCGGCTGTCGGCGCTGCCGGCGGGCTATGGTGGCGAAACCAACGAATGGGAGTCGGCGCTGATCGCGTCGGGCGCCATGGATCGGTTCGCCGCCACGGGGCTTGAAGCCAACGCGGCCAATGCGATCGAGTTTCTCGCCTTCTCGCCCGACAACCCGTCCTCGATCCGCAATTGCCTGGAAGTGGCGCGCTTCAACGCCCGCGCGGTGCGCACGGCGCTGACGATCGAGATGTGGGAGATCATCAATGGCGCATGGCTGGAGTTGCGCCACCATGGTGGAGCAGGTGGGCGCATGTCGCGCCAGCAGCTGAACGAGTTTTTGTCGTTCGTCACCCGCACATCACTCGCGTTCGATGGTTCGGCTTATCGCACGATGCTGCGCAACGATGCCTATGCCTTCTCGCGGCTGGGCGTCTACATGGAGCGGGCGGACGCCACGGCGCGGATCCTGGAGGTGAAGTACAATGTGCTTCTGCCGCCGGGCGCGCAAATCGGGGGGTCGCTTGATTACTTCCAGTGGTCGTCCATCCTGCGCTCGGTGTCGGCGCTGACGGCGTATCACTGGGTCTATCGCGAGAGCCTAAAGCCGTGGCTGGTGGCGGACTTGATGATCCTCAAGCCGGAAATGCCGCGGTCGCTGGTGTCT
>CALSBD010000312.1:0-4741 GCA_943373055.1 Rhizobium sp. Q54 | reverse complement strand
GGGGACCAGGCAGCACGCCCGGCATGTGGGAAACCGTCCTGGATGCGCAGGTCGCCGCCCTCATGCACCGCTCGAGGCGCCGACGATCCGTCGGTCGGTGCCACAAACCAGGTAACGACATAGGCGTTAGTCTCTACCGAGGCCTCGATGACACTGAAGGCCACATGGTCGCCATCGGGTGAAACCGCTGGAGGCGTGACGTCTCGGATTTCGACAAGGCGCACAAGCAGTTCGATATCTTCCATCACCGCGCTGTCAGCCGCCGCCTGAGCGGCCAACATCGTGGCTCCTGCCAGTATCTGGACGGCGAGCATCGCGGTCTTGTTTTGCATCTGTCGTTTCCTCGGAGGTGGAACCCTGGATCGATTGGCCTTCGCCTCAGCCCCTGCAGCGAGGTCGTGAGTAAGGGCCAAGGCCATGGCACTGTGGACGAGGGCTCCCGCGCGGGCAGAGGGACCGCGAGAAAGAATTGCCTCGCACACTCGCGGTGAAAAGAAGCTTGCGAAAGTGGCAAGCCAGCCTGTTGCGCGACCGAGGAGCCGATCCGCGTTGAGCAAAGTTTCGATCGAGCAGGCTTTCTCGCCGGGCCGAAGCCTGAAGCCAGGCGCGAAGCGGTCGTGGAATGGCCGGCCCACAGGCCAGATACGGGCGCGCGGGCAATAGCCCGCAATTGTGCGTTCTGATGGCATGAGTTCGTTTCCGAGGAGTGATTGAGGTAAGGGAAAGCGACGCTTCCCAGAGGGAGCGAGCGAACCACTTCATCAGTACAAGTGCCGCACCCTGCGGCACCTTGTCGACCTCGTTGGAAGACGCCTAAGCCATTGATCATAGAGTGTCGGCACGTTTCCGTAAAGCATGCGGAAGCCGAGCGCGGGACGCGACCGGATCGGTCCTGCCGGCCCGTATTCACGGAGGGCCCGCGCGGGGATGCCGCGAGTCGTCGTGGCGCGGCGTCACATCTTGCAGGCACAATAGGAGCCGAGGGGCGAAAAAGTGGAGAAAGAATTTGCCGGATCGTTTACTCATGTCTCGGGCCCATCAACATGACATGTCCGAGCGATGGGAACACGTTGCCTTGCCGGAGAAGGTTCGACGTCAGGCCCATACCCTCCGCCAGACCCTATTGATAAGACTTGAAACTCTTTTGGAAATCGCGAGTCCATTTGCGAAGGCGATGTGCGTCGGCGCAATCGTGGGGATGAGTTCCAGTCGGACAATTTGCCCGTCACGTTTACAGCCCCGCACGATCTGGTTGGATTCGGAGGGCACGACAGAAACGGACCGGTCACAGCGGTTGAATGTAAAAAGTTGGCGCTGGAAACACGGCAGGGGATTGTTCGCGGATCACGCGCGCTGTGCGATGGGGGCGGTTTCTGGGGCTAGTGTCGAGATAGTGTTGGGTCACCAAAGGGCGAAAGCCGGTGGCGCGGATCCAGTAATGGATATGGGGCGGGCGTGGCCAATACTCGGCTGGGAAGACGGACAAGACATCAAACCGGCCCTGGTCGTCGGCGACCACTGTGCCGCGCAGGTCAATTTGATCATCGCGATAATCGCGGTAGTCGCCTTTATTCTGCGGATGGTAACGGCCGCGCCCATCGGTTTGCCAGATCTCCAATCGCGCGCCTGGCACCGGTGAATCGGGAGCTGCGGCATTCATGACCCGCCCCACGATCCGCATGGCCTCACCGGGCTTGCCGAACCGATTGAGGTCGCGAACAACGGGGACGTTGCTGATGTAATAGGGTCCCTCCATGTCAGAGGCCGTCGGGATCATGGCCTCTTGCGCAGACGCTCGTGCCACGGGCAGTCCAAGGCTCGCCGGCACCATGGCGGCGAACTGAAGAAAGCGGCGGCGGGCCGGTTTTTTGGAGTCGGTGTTCAAGCGCTCGACCTCGTTCTTCAACGCGCGGCACATGCGCCGGGCGGGCTCACTCAGGAGACGCCGGGCGGTGATGTGATCCCCTCATCGGTCAATTGGAGGTGCCCGTGGCCTTTTTCCAGGCAGATTGATCCTGGCTGACGTAACATCTGCGTCATCAGCGTAGCGGCGCAGGAGCGCGCAAAGGCGCCGATACCCCTCACCCCGCCGTCGCGGCTTCCAACTCCCGCTGGATGGACAAAAAGCGGTCGTCGCAGGTGAGCTTTTTGGCAATCTTGGAGCCGGGGGCGATGACCCGCCAGAAAGGGGTGACGTCGGCGGGGGGCGCGCCGGCGGCTAGGCGCTCGAGAGCGGCTTCGGCGACGACGCGCAAGAATATGGCGGTCGAGACTGGGCATGTCGCGTCGGCCCCATGGGCGGCGGCGAGTTCGGCCCGCAGCGCGACGGGGTCTTTCACCTGTCCGCGCGGGATAGCGGCAATCGTCGCGTCGATGAGCCGGGGGGACGCGATGAACAGGCGCGCGCCAGCTGGCACGCCGGCAAAATCGGTCTTGAGTTCAACGACGTGCGGCGCCTTGCCGCCGTTGAGTTTTTGTTGCCAGGTCTTCGCCATCACGGGGTCTCCAAAGAACCGGTCCGATCGAGCGCCGGGTCATGGCACGCGACGCTCGATCTGACCGTTGAATGGGTCATGATCACGAGATATCCAGTTTACTGACTGACAGTCAATAACAGAATGCGAGACAGTCGCCATGCCGAAGCCACAGGGCAAGAATGCGGACATGCGGGCGGCCACGCGCAGCGCGATCCTCGACGCGGCGCGCGGGCTGTTTGAGACGCGCGGCTATGATGCGGTGTCGACACAAGCGATTTGCGCGGCTGCCGGCGTGTCGCAAGGCGCGCTGTTTGACCACTTTGGATCAAAGCGTGACTTGTTCATCGCGGTCCATGACGGGTGGCAAGACGCATTGGTGGCCCGCATTGACGCGGCCGCCTCAATGCCTGCCGACCCTTGGGCCCGCTTTCGCGGCATATGGCGGGCGTATCTGGCGTCCACTGAAGAGGCCGCGATGCGGCAGGTCTTGCTGTTGGATGGGCCGCACGTGATCGGGCTGGAGCGCATGCGTCAGCGCGATCGGGAAACGGCGTTCGCCTTCTTCAAAAGCGAGGTCGAGGCGTTGATGGCGCAAAGGCTGATCCGGCCGATGGACCCCCACGGGTTGTCGATCTTGCTGTTTGGCGCCCTCGATCAGGCCGCGTTCGAGATGGCGGACTTTCCCGATGACGAGGACCTCAGGACGCGGCTGGTGGCCAGCATGGACGCACTGATGGACGCGCTGCGTCCTTAATGGCTCATCTCTCAAATCCGATGCCAACCATGGGCAAGCGACAGTGGGCGGGCTAAGGTCGCGGCTCACGATCCCCTCCCCTTTAGAGGCTCACCCACACCATGGCGGACACCAAAGTTGCACTCATCACGGCCGGCGGCAGCGGCATGGGCGCTGAGATCGCGCGGCGGTTTGCCGCCGACGGCTATCGGGTCGGGATTCTCTCGTCATCCGGCAAAGGACAGGCGCTCGCCGAAGAGCTCGGCGGTCTGGGCGTCACGGGCTCCAACCAATCGACCGACGATCTCAAGCGGCTTGTCGACGCGGCGCTATCGACTTGGGGGCGCATCGACGCGCTCATCAATAGCGCCGGGCATGGTCCGCGCGCGCCTATTGTCGAAATCACCGATGAGCAGTGGCACACGGGCCTTGATGTTTATCTTTTGAATGTCGTGCGCGCCGTGCGGCTGGTGATCCCCACCATGCAGGCGCAAAAGACCGGCGTGATCATCAACATCTCAACCGCGTGGGCATTTGAGCCGTCGGCGATGTTTCCCACCTCGGCGGTGTTTCGCGCCGGGCTTGCGGCCTACTCCAAGATCCTCGCCGACAGCTATGCGGCCGACAACATCCGCATCAACAACATCCTGCCGGGCTGGATCGATAGCTTGCCACCCACCGACGAGCGGCGCACATCGGTGCCCATGAAACGCTACGGCACCAGCGCCGAGATCGCGGCCACCGCGGCCTTCCTGGCGTCGGATGGGGCGGCCTATATCACCGGGCAGAACATTAAGGTCGATGGCGGGTTGACCCGGGCAATCTGAGCCGACCGCAATAGAAAAGGCCGGCCCGACGGCATCGGACCGGCCTTTCTTCATTTTGGGCTGAGCGGGGATCAGGCCGCGCGCACCTTGCGCAGGAACTCCTCAATGCGCTGTTGCAGCTCGGTCGACTGGTTGGAGAGTTCGGCGGCGGCGGCTTCGACCTGCGCTGAGGTCGCGCTTGAATCCTGCGCGGCGCGTGTCACGCCAACAATATTGGTCGAGACATTGTTGGTGCCCTGCGCGGCTTCTTGAACGTTCTGGGCGATCTCGTTGGTCGCGGCGCCCTGGTCCTTCACCGCATTGGCGACCATGGAGGCGATCTGGTTGATCTCCTGCACGCGCACCGTGATGTTGGTGATGGAGGCGGCAGACTCGTTGGTGGCGGCTTGGATGTCGGCAATATGACGCGCGATATCCTGGGTCGCCTTGGCGGTCTGCTCGGCGAGGCTCTTCACCTCCGAGGCCACAACCGCGAAGCCACGACCGGCCTCGCCCGCGCGGGCCGCCTCGATGGTCGCGTTCAGCGCCAACAAGTTGGTTTGGCCAGCGATGTCGTTGATGAGACCAACGATGCCGCCGATCTTTTGCGCGGCACTCGACAAGCGGCTCACCTTTTCCGCCGATCCCTCCGCATCCATGGCGGCCTGTCGGGACATGTTGGAGGCCTGGATCACCTGGCGGCTGATCTCGGCGATCGACGCGGC
>CALSBD010000311.1:0-4777 GCA_943373055.1 Rhizobium sp. Q54 | reverse complement strand
GCCACGCGCGAAGCCGACGCCGCGCGGGTGGCCGAGATCGCCGTGTTGGCCGCCGCGTTTCAGCCGACCCGGGAACGCCGGCTCGAAGCCATCGCGCAGGGCAACGCCTTTCTCGACACGGTCGCACGCACCTGGGATGGCCCAGGCGGCGAGACAGCGGATGACAAGGGCGGCGATGGCGCGGTTCGGCCGGTCGGCGTGTTCGCCGCTGAGGTCGAAGCTCTCATGGCCGAGCCGGCGGCGTGGAGCTATCCGGTCGCCGTTGGCGTTGCCGCGGCGTGCCACGGGTTGTCGGTTGACGTGACCGTGCAAGGCTATCTTCAAGCGTTCGCGGCCAATCTGATTTCGGCCGGCGTGCGCGCGGTGCCGCTCGGCCAGACCGAAGGCCAGCGCGCCATCGCGCGGCTCACACCGATCTATCGCACGGTCACTGAGGCGACGCGCGGCGCGTCGCTATCCGATTTGGGCGGCGCGGCGCTTGCCGCCGACATCGCCTCCATGCGTCACGAAACCCAATACACAAGGCTGTTCCGCTCATGACGACGATCGCGAAATCCCCCCACGGCCCGTTGCGCGTCGGCGTCGGCGGGCCGGTCGGCTCCGGCAAGACGGCCCTGATGGACCAGCTGTGCAAGGGCCTGCGCGACCGGTTTGAGCTCGCGGCCATCACCAACGACATCTACACGAAGTGGGATGCCGACTATCTGGTGCGCTCCGGCGCTTTGCCGGCCGAGCGCATCATGGGGGTTGAAACCGGCGGCTGCCCACACACCGCGATCCGCGAGGACGCCTCGATCAACCTGGCCGCCGTCGCCGACATGCGCCGCCGGTTTCCGAACCTTGATGTGATTTTGATCGAATCGGGTGGCGACAACCTTGCCGCCACCTTCTCGCCTGAGCTCGCCGATCTGACGATCTATGTGATCGACGTGGCGGCGGGCGAGAAAATCCCTTCCAAGGGCGGCCCCGGCATCACCCGCTCCGACCTTCTTGTCATCAACAAAACCGACCTAGCGCCCATGGTCGGCGCCAACCTCGACGTGATGGCCCGCGACGCCACCCGCATGCGCGGCCAACGGCCGTTCGTCTTCACCCGCGTGAAAGACGGCGACGGGGTGGAGACGGTGATGGAGTTCATTGTGTCGAAGGGTGGATTGGCGTGAGGAGGATGGGGTTTGAGGTCAGCGAACGGGTGGTATTGGGTGTTCTCATCCCAGCGGTTCAAACGCGCTGAACGGTCGCCCCCCGCTCCCTGTCCCTCGCCCGCCAGGGGCGAGGGGACGCACGAATGATTGTTGTTTGAAATCAAGCCGTTGCGCCCTCTTCAAGCCAACTTCAGGCGTGCCCTCCCCCTTGGCGGGGGAGGGACAGGGAGAGGGGGTAACCTCTCAACAACTCAATGTTCGAAGAAGATCTCCCTCCCTTCTCCCCTTGCGGGAGAAGGTGCCCCGAAGGGGCGGATGAGGGGTACCGATCAACTATACTCAACATATTAGCTTTAATTCGACGCTCCCCCTCGTCCGTCGCTTCGCGACACCTTCTCCCGCAAGGGGAGAAGGGGGTGAATGACTGTATGTCATACCATTATACTGGCGCACCAAGCAGCAACAATACGACCCACAATGTGACCACTGAGGCCACAGTCGTGGCTAGAATGCCGCCTGAGGCTAAGGCATGGCCGACGCGGAAGCGGTTGGCCATGATGTAGGCGTTGATACCGGACGGGCAGGCGGCGGTGACGGTGGCGACGGCGACCCACAACGGTGGCAAGGCGAAGACATAGACGCCGACGACATAGACGGTGATCGGCATCACAACGAGCTTGAGGCCACCCACAAGGCTGACGAGACCGACGCGGCCCTTGAGGCCATAGCGATTGAGCGCCATGCCCATGCCGATCAGCGCGCATGGGATGGCGGCGGCGGCGATCATATCGAGAAAGGTGGTGACCACCCCCCCAAGCGGGATGCCCAACAGCCGCACCGCGCCGCCGGCCAAGATGCCAATCACGATGGGGTTTTGCAGAAGATTGAGGCCAACCGCCTTCAACAGCGCGAGCGGCGAGAAGGGCGTGGTGACACCGCCATCAACACGCACGGCCCGCTCAATCAGCAAGGTGCCAATCACCATCATCATCGGCAAATGGATGGAGATGATGAGAAACAGCGGCACCGCACCCGCCTGGCCATAGGCCGTCAGCGTGACGGGAATGCCCAACATCACCGTATTGGCGAATGCGGACGTGACACCGGCGATCACCGCCTCCGCCGAGGTGAGGCCATGGAGCCGCGTGGCGGCCAGATGGCCAAGCGCCCAGGCGATCAACACGCCGGCGAAATAGCTCGCCCACAGGCCCCACGGCGGCGTGATGGGAAGGTCCGCCGTGGCGAGCGTGCGGAAGATCAACACCGGCACGGCGATGACATAGACGAACTGGGAGAGGCCATCGCCCACCTCGGCCGCCAACAGCTTCAACCGCGCGGCGGCGAAGCCCGTCGCGATCAGGCCGAAGATCGGCAGAACAATCAGGGCGATGCCTTGGAACGTCATGGGCGGTATCAGCCACCATCGCCGACGAGGCCGACGGATGCAATGCCGGCCAGCGCGACCGCTTCGTCATTGTCCGACGTGCAGCCCGACACGCCCACCGCGCCGATCACCGTGCCGTCCGTGGTCTTGATCAACACGCCGCCCGGCACCGGGATCACCGGCACGCCGAGGCCGGCTTGCATGGCGGTCATGAAGTGGGGGCGCGTTTCGGCGGTCTTCATCAGGCTGCGGCTGCCGACGCCCACGGCGAGTGCGCCACGCGCCTTGCCAAGCGCCACTTCGGAGCGCTTGGAGCCGGCGGTGCCGTCTTCCTTGGCAAACGCGATCACCTGACCGGTAGCGTCCACGACGCCGACCGCAAGCGGCTTCATGTTAGCGGCACGGGCGGCGGCGAGCGCGTGGGCGAGGATCGATTGCGCGGTGGCAAGCGTCAGCGAGGTCATGGAGTTCTCCGATGGGGATGGGAATGGCGACGGCAAAATGCAGCGATGCGCTCCCTAGCACCCCGCCATGCGTTGACACCAGTGCGCTATCTGCAAAACATCCGTGTCTTTCCCGACGGTCGCTTGTATGCAAAGAGCGTCTGGCAGCCCCCATTCGAGGACCCTCACCGTGCGCTCGTTTCAAGTTCCTGGCCGTTCCCCCGTGATGTCGACCGAAGCGATGGCGGCGACCTCGCATCCGCTGGCGACCGAGGCGGCGATCGGCGCGATGCGCGCGGGCGGCAGCGCGGCCGACGCGGTGGTGGCCGCCGCTGCGGTCTTGATGATCGCCGAACCGCACATGACCGGCATTGGCGGCGATTGTTTCGCAATCGTCTCCACGCCCGATGGTCAACTTCAGGGCCTCAACGCGTCGGGCCGCTCGGCGGCGGCAGCGACGTTTGACCGGCTGAAGGCCGATGGTGTGACGGCGATCGACGAGGATTCCATCCATGCGGTGACGGTGCCGGGCAGCGTGGCGGGCTGGCAGGCCTTGATGGACCGCTATGGCAAGCTGGGGCTTGACCGCGCGCTGCAGCCGGCGATCGCGCTCGCCAAGGCCGGCTGCCCGGTAGCGCCGCGCGTGCAGCATGACTGGGCCGAGGCGGTGGACCGCATCAGCCGCGATGCGGGCATGCGCGCACACTATTTGCCCGGCGGCCGCGCCCCAGCGGTCGGCGATCGCCACGCGCTGCCGGCGCTGGCGGCCACGCTGGAGCGGCTGGCGAGCCATGGCGCCAAGGACGGCTTTTATCGCGGGCCGGTGGCGGCCGATATCGCCGCGACGGTCAAGGCGCACGGCGGCTATCTGTCGGAGGCCGATCTGGAGGCCTGCGAGGCGAGCTGGGTGGCGCCGATCACCTCCTCCTCTCGGGATATCGAGGTGGCCGAGATCCCGCCCAATGGGCAGGGTCTGACCGCGCTCATCATGCTCAATATCCTCGACGCACTGGGCCCGATGCCGGCCGATCCGTTCGGCACGGAGCGCATGCACCGCATGATCGAGGCGGGCCGGCTCGCTTATGCGTGCCGCGATGCGTTCATCGCCGATCCGGCGGCCATGACCGTGCCGGTGTCGGCGCTCCTCGACAAGGCCTATGGCGCGGCACTCGCACACCGCATCGACCCGCGCGGGCGGCTTACCGATGTGACGCCGGCGACCGTGCCGGCGGCCAGCACGGTCTATCTGACCGTGGTAGATCGCGATGGGCTGATGATCTCGTTCATCCAGTCGATCTTCTCCCACTTCGGCGCGGCGCGCGCGACGCTCAACACCGGCATCGTGCTACAAAACCGCGGCCACTCCTTCCAGATGATCGAGGACCACCCCAACCGCGCCGATGGCGCGAAGCGGCCCATGCACACCATCATCCCCGGTTTTGTCCTGAAGAACGGCCGCCCGGTGATGCCGTTCGGCGTGATGGGAGGCGCCTATCAGGCGATGGGCCACGGCCAGTTCATCAGCAACATGATCGACTACGGCATGGACCCGCAAGAAGCGCTCGACGCGCCGCGCGCGTTCTGGACCGCCGACAAGCGCTCGGTGATGCTGGAGACCCCGTTCTCCGCCGCCACCCGCGCGGGCCTCAGCGCGCTCGGCCACCCGGTCGTCGACGCGGATGAACCCATCGGCGGCGGCCAAGCGATCTTCGTCGACCATGCCCGCGGGGTCTTGATCGGCGGGTCGGATCCGCGGAAAGATGGCTGTGCCCTGGGGTGGTAAGCTCCATCGTCACGGGAGGCAA
>CALSBD010000310.1:0-4782 GCA_943373055.1 Rhizobium sp. Q54 | reverse complement strand
AAGAAAATTTTCGGCAAACCGATGAGTGAAATGCGGTTGTACTCTTCAATCAGGAGAGTCGGGCGCGCTCGCCTGAGTTTAGCCCGCGCCGAGCTGAGGCAGGTGCATCGGGGCGCAGGCTTGACCCGTGACCCAGCACCTTCTATCCCGCGCGCTTGATATGGGGCATGGGAGTAGGGCCGTCATGCGCGTGTTGCTGGTGGGAAGTGGCGGACGCGAGCATGCCATCGCGCGCGCGATCGCGGGGTCGCCGCTGTTGACGGCGCTGTTTTTGGTGCCGGGCAATCCGGGGTTGGACGCGCTTGGCCAACGCCTGGACGTCGATGTGCGCGACCATGCGGCCCTGATCGCGATATGCCGGCAAAACGCCATAGACTTCGTCGTCATCGGTCCGGAAGCGCCGCTGGTGGCCGGGTTGGTCGATGACCTTGAGGCCGCTGGGATCGCCGCCTTTGGCCCCACGGCCGCCGCGGCCCAACTCGAAGGCTCCAAGGGCTTCACCAAGGACCTGTGCGCGCGCCATGGCATCCCTACCGCCGCATTCCGTCGGTTCAGCGAGGCCGAGGCCGCGATCGCGTATGTCCACGCTCAAGGTGCGCCGATTGTCGTCAAGGCTGATGGGCTGGCGGCGGGCAAGGGCGTGACGGTGGCCGCGACCGTGGATGACGCGGTGGCCGCCATCACGGACTGTTTTTCCGGCAGCTTCGGCGCGGCGGGCGCGGAGGTGGTGGTTGAGGCGTGCCTTGTTGGCGAGGAGGCCTCATTCTTCGTCTTGACCGATGGGGTGGATATCCTGCCGCTGACCACCGCCCAGGACCATAAGCGCGTCGGCGATGGCGATACCGGCCCCAACACCGGTGGCATGGGCGCCTATTCGCCCGCGCCGATCATGACGCCCGCTTTGATCGAGCGCACCGTCCGCGAGATCATCAAACCAACGGTTGCGGCAATGCGCTCGGCCGGCACGCCATTCAAGGGTGTGCTTTATGCGGGCCTCATGCTCACTGCGGATGGCCCGCAGCTCATTGAGTATAATGCTCGCTTCGGTGATCCCGAGACGCAGGTGATTTTGCCGCGGCTCAAAACCGACCTCCTGACCTTATTGAAAGCCAGCCGCGACGGCACGCTTGCCGAGCACACGGCCGTCTTTGCTGATGACGTGGCACTGACGGTAGTGATGGCTGCCGAGGGCTACCCCGCCGCGCCCCGCAAGGGAACGATCATCGAGGGCATCGATGAGGCAAGCGCGGTCGAGGGCGTCACCATTTGCCATGCGGGCACCAAACGGGTCGACGGCGCCCTTGTGGCCGATGGCGGGCGGGTGCTCAACGTCACCGGCATGGGCGCCACGGTCGCCGAGGCCCAGGCGCGGGCCTATGCGGCCGTCGACCGGATCCAGTGGCCCGGCGGCTTCTGTCGACGCGATATCGGCTGGCGCGCGCTTTGAGCATGGCACCCCTCGGGCGCCCTGGACCGACCTGACGTTGTCAGATCGGTCTTGTCCGTCACGCTCATTTCACCCCATCAGGCAACGCGGCGCTGGCCCAGCGAAGCGAACCGCTCTCGGAGCCGTTCAAGAGGCAGTTCACGCGCGTCGCACTGCAAGACCGGTGCGCGAAAGCCACCGGCTTCGAAGGCATCAAAATAAAGTTCGAAAGTCTCCCAATCCGGCTCACCGATTGTGACTGGCAAGGTGCCGGGACGCATCAGCCGCAGTATGCCTTCTACCAAGCACGACCAGGCGATTGCACTGCCCTCTGGCCCGTTGTCGGCAAAGCCAAAATCGAAGAACGAACGCCATCCGATTTCGTTGGATTGGACGAGCCCGGCGTCGCACGGCACGATGTCGCAGCGTCGCTCCAGCCGAGCCCACGCCGCCTTACGTGAGAAGCAATGCGGCTGGCTGTCGTCAATAAGGATGGTGCCCGGCCGCACCCGGTCCACGTCGAGCACATCCGCCGTCGACACCGCGCAGATGATGACGTCAGCATTGTAGCAATCGGTTGTCTCAGCCAACTGGCCACGGGTGTTGGTAACCTCAATTGTTGTTGGGGTCCCGACCCTTCGGAAGAGGGCTGCGGCCGTCTCCAATCGACCGCGCTTTTGCGGGAGATCGATTAATGTCAGCTCCTTTGGCGCCGGACCGCGTTGGACAATTCCGCGCGCCACAGCCGCGCCGATCGAGCCAACGCCCAGAACTGCGACCCGCAGATCACTTGCCTTAAGGCCCATATCTGCCAAGCTCTTGCGATAAAGCTGCACAATGGAGATCGCCGTCGCAGCGTGACCCGTAGTAACCTCCAAACTGAGCCGTTCGGCTGTCGCGCGAATGCGTTCGCCATACTTGGTTAGCCCGCCGATGAGGCCGCCGAGGCAAACTTGTGTGGCACCCGCGGCCGCGATGGCAGGCAAAGCTTCCAGTTCGACCACTTTGCGGCATTCATGTCGAGTAGCCGGATCGATCATCTCACGACCAAAGCGCGGCACGAACATGACCCCAACGGTGCCGTGCTTGAACTGCACGATCTCGCCAAAAGACGGTTTCGCTATGCGTGACAGTTCGTAGGCCTCTTGGTTAGACATGACGGACTTTGCCCAGGGGATCATCCGCCCGATGTCGTTTTCATCCCGTGGATGGGTCAGAAGAACAACATCTAGTTTGGGTACTCGACCAACGGCGCGCATGGCATCGCGCCAATGGCTGAGGCAACCTAGTCCAATCCAGCTTCGGCTTGGAAGCGATGCGTTCGCGCGCGCCGCCGCGTCGACCTTCATCAACATGACCCCAACCCCGCATCATGCACGCTAAGCGTGCTGGCCTCAGGAACAACGGTTTATCGGGCCATTGTTCATATCCTTAATCTATTCCCAATTTTAGGGAATTGTTAGCAATGGTTAACGCGTGCGCACTGAAGTTCACGTAAAGACTGGTTGTGATTTGTTTCAAAGAGGAATAGATCGGCAGTCAATGCCAATTTACACCTGTCTAAATTGACAGGGGGCCTGTAAGCGCGGCTTATACTTGACGTTCTGGCATCACGTTAAGGGAAAGAGATTAGGGGTTTAAGACCCCATTCATGATTCTATTCGGGGAGTTTGCATCAAACTGAAATTGGGAGTGATCCTGAAAAAAACAACCATAGCGGCTGTCATAATCCGGCTGACCACCCTGCCGCCCACACGATCACGGCTGCCGGCGCGAGCGTCATGCCAAAGGGGACGCGGGTCGTGCGGGTCAATCGGCGCCCGCGGCGGATGGCGCGCCAGCCGGCGAAGGCGAGGGCCAAGGCTGCGGCAAGCCCGAGCTGAACAACAAGCCCCGCCGGCGACACGAACAGCGCGGACGCAGCCACCAGCTTGACGTCACCCAGGCCAAAGCCCGCGCGGCCCAAGACGCGCTCATAGAGGCTCGCCAAGCCCCACAGGCTTAAGCCCACCACTCCACTGATCGCCGCTGCGAGACCGAGCGCGGAGGACCCACCCAGCTGCATCGTGGTCAACGCGCCAACCCCGGCAAAGGCCAAGGTGAAGCGATCAGGAATCCAGTAGGTCTTGAGGTCATGCACAGCAATCGCGCCGGCCGTGACCGACAAGATCAGCGCCGCGCCTAACGACAACGCCATCGCGCGGTCGGTGATGACAAGCTCGCCAAGCGCCACGACCGCGACCCCAAACGCGAGGCTTGCGACCGACGGGCCATCGTGTCGCCACGCGAAGCCGAAGCGCCCCATCACTGGATGGTGGTCGGCAGCGGCTTGCGCAGCCGCGGCGAGGCCTTGCCGTTCATGAGGATGAGTTGGCCGCGCATCTCTTCCGCGATCCGCGCCGCGTCATGGCCGTCGCGGATGATCTGTGGGCGGATGAGTACGATCAGCTCGGTGCGCGTGCCCTTATTCAGGTTCGAGCGGAACAAATCGCCCACGAACGGGACATCGCCCAAAACGGGGATCCCCTCGCGCCCGCGTTCTCCGCGCTCACTGACGAGACCGCCCAGGAGCACGGTTTGACCGGAGGCGACCGACACCGACGACTCCACCTTGCGCTGCGCGATCGTCGGCGTCAGCGAGGGTTGCTGGTTGGCGACCGAGGAGATCTCCTGCGCGATCTCCAGATTGACGATGCCACCGGCCGTCACCCGCGGACGCACGCGCAAGATCACACCAGTCTTGCGGAACTCCACATTGTTGATGATCGGCGCGTCGGGATCGGTGATGCCTTGCACCTGTCGGGTGGTGATGGGCACTTCGTCGCCGACTTGCAAATTGGCGATCCGGTTGTCACGCACCACCACGGACGGGGTGGAGATAATCTTGACGTCGGTGACGGCGCGCAATGCATCGAGGATCATGCGCGGCTCGTTCTCAGGGCCCAACAGCAAGTTAAAGCCTGGCAGCACCCGCTTCAGCACTTCGTTGGTGCCACTGTTGAACAGGCCGCCCGAGCCCTTGCCCTTGCCGAGCCCTAGGTCGCCCGACGTGAGGAAGAACTGCACGCCATATCTCAGGTTATTGTTGAGCGTGACCTCGGCTATCGTCGCCTCAATGGCCACTTGCTCCGAGGGCCGATCGAGCGCCGCGATCGCTTGCTCGACAATGCGCATGTCCTTGCGGTCGGCATAAATGAGCAGCGAGTTGTTTTCGGTGTTGGCAGTGATGCGCACGCTGGGCAACAGCGAGCCTCCAGACCCACCACGTCCGGTCGGATCAGGCGTCGAGGGCGCCTGATTGCTCGAGCTGTTGCCGGGGGTGATCGAATTGGGATCGATATCGCCGGAGATCGATT
>CALSBD010000309.1:0-4791 GCA_943373055.1 Rhizobium sp. Q54 | reverse complement strand
CGCATCGGGCTGCGCGCCATGCAACAGGCCCATCGACACCCCCGCGAACGACGGGTGGAACAACGAGCCCTGCCCCTCGATGAGATCCCAGTGCTTGGGATTGTCGTGGGCCGGCGACAGCCATTCGACCGCGCCGGAGATGAAGTCGGCGACCACCGCGTCGATGGCGACACCGCGGCCGGAGATGAACACGCCGGTCTGGCCCGTCGCCCGGAAATCCGCGTCGAAGCCGGCCGCGCGCATCTCGCGCTCAAGCGCCAGCGCGGTGTACTTCTTGCCAACCGAGCAGTCGGTGCCCACCGTCAATAGCCGCAAGCCCTGGCGCTTGGTGCCCTTGCCGGTCGGGAACTTCTCGGTCGAATGGCGCACATCGAACAGCTTCACGCCCATGCGCTCGGCTGCCGTCTTGATCTCGGGATCATCGCCAAGCTTCATGTGAAGGCCCGAGGCGATATCCATGCCGGCATGGATGGCCGCCACGATCGGCGCAACCCAATGGTTTGGCAACACGCCGCCCGCATTGACCGCGCCGACGATCATGGTCTTGCAGCCGGCCGCCACCGCTTCCTCGATCGTCATGTCGGGGATCTTGGCGTCCGCCTGGCAGCCCGGCAGACGGAACTGGCCGAGGCACCAATCCTTGCGCCAATCGACAATGCCAAGGCCGGTCTTGGCGGCCAGCGCGTCAGGCACATCGCCGAGGAAGATGAGGTAAGGGTGGGCGATCTCCATGGATCGGATCCTCTTGGCTTGCGGTCTGCTCCCGTCGCGATCCCGCCCGTGGAGCCGTGTGATGTCGCTCCTCTCATACGAGGCGCCATGGGGGCTCGGCAAGGGGCGGACGTTGGGTCCGCCTTGTGTTTCGCGCGGGGCGTCTCGTGCGGGCAGGGTCGACGGCCCGTTTTGCTTTTGCCATGCTCGCACCGCATTGGCCCGGTGAGATGCCGCCAAATCAACGCAGGAGGGCCAGCGATGAGCACGCCACGCATCTGGAGGGCCATTGGCCTGGTAACCGCAACTCTTTTGACCGGAGGAGCCGCCATGGCGGATGGCACGCAGACCTGGATCGGGACGTGGCGCCCGGTGACGATTGAGGGCCGCGAGGTGCCCCGCGATGGCGGTAACCCGGAGATCACCTTTGCGACCGACGGCTCGATTTCGGGATCGCTGGGCTGCAATCGCATGGGCGGAAGTTGGTCGGGCACGGCCACGGCGCTGGCGTTTTCCAACATCATGTCGACCCGCATGGCCTGCATGGGTCCCGCCATGGACGTCGAACTGCGCTTTTCCGCGCTCCTCGACAAACCCTGGCGTGTCGAACGCACCCCCAACGGCCTCACTGTGTGGACCGCCGCCGGCCAAAGCACCTTCGTAAAGGTGCGGTAGGGGTTGGGCCAGGTTCCCATCCACCCCTTGCGGATCTCTCCTTCTCCCCCGGCGGGAGAAGGAATGACCCGCAAGGGGAGAGGCGATGAGCCGCAAACGGCGAGGAAAACACACATCCCAACCGTACCCCAAAACACCAAGCGCCCCGGATCGGGGGATCCGGAGCGCTCGAGGGTGGGGTCACCGCGGCGATGTTACGCTGAGGTGGGGCCGTCGGACGGCGCGTCCGGGCGGCGGCCGCGGCGGTCGTTCATGAAGCGGTCGAACTCCTCCTGGTCCTTGGCGCGCTTGAGCTGCTCCACGAACGTGCGGAACTGAGCCGCTTCCTCATCGAGACGCCGGCGCTCTTCTTCCAGCCGCTCGATTTCCTTCGCGCGGTAGTCGTCGAACGCGGCGTTGCCAGACGCGTGCCGTGCCGCGTGCGCCGTCTCATGGCGCTCGAAGTGATCACGCGCATAGGTGCGGACGTCGCGCCAATTGTCGACCCCATGGTCGCCCCACCAGCCCTTATTACGGCCGATCACATAGGCGAGGATCGCCAGACCGACGGGGAAGAAGAACACGAACCCCAGGATCATCGCGACCAGTTCCCAGGTGCGGAAATAGCGGGTGCGGCCGCTGCCGCAACCATGCTCGCGCTTCCACGCGCGGCGCTCTTCGCGCCAAGCGTCCTTCTGCGCGCGCCAAGCCTCGCGGGCCGCGCGGCGGTCATCCCCGAACGGGCCTGCGCCCATCGCGGCATCGGAAGCATACACAGGCCCCTGATTGGCCGACGAATAGGCCGGGCGCATCGTCCATTCTCCACGCGACATCGAAACCTCCAATGTTAATGTGCGTCACATTAACTTGGATGAGGGAGGTGGTTTCCGCAAGGGCCCGCCACATGAATTTTTGGAAAGGTGTTCCACCACAGACTGAGCGATAACCGAGCGCTGCCCGGACGGACCCGGGTCTCCCCCGAACACGTGACCCAATTGACCATTGCGCCCGGCCCTTGCCTTTGCGACAACACCTCAAGGGGCGACGCGGGCCACGGGGCCCATGGGACGACGAATGGAAACGCGCGCCAATTTCTTGCTCATCGGCCTGTTCGTGCTGGCGGTCATCGCGAGCGGGTTTCTATTCGTCTATTGGCTGGTGCGCGGCTCTGACACGACGACCCGCCGCGAAGTGGTGGTGATCTTTCCCAGCGCCGTGCCGGGCCTCGTCGCGGGCGCCAGCGTCACCTTTAACGGCATCCGCATTGGCGAGGTGACCCGCCTCTCATTCGCCCCCGACGACCCCAACCGCGTGTTGGCGGTCGCCCAGATCGACGCGACCGCACCTTTGCGCGAGGACACCCGCGCCACCCTCGGCTTCCAAGGCCTCACCGGTTCGGCCTCTATCCAGCTCGAAGGCGGCAGCGCGGCCAAGCCCAATCTATTTGATGGCGACGAGGTTCCCGTCCTGCGCGCCGACCCGTCGGCGATCCAGGACCTCGTGGGCGGCGCCCGCCGTATTCTCAATCAGGCCGAATCGGTGCTGGGCAATGTCGACCAAGTGGTCGGCCAAAACCGCGAGGCGATCGACCAAACCGTCGCTAATGTGCGCACCTTCTCCGATGCGCTCGCCAAGAACGCGCCCGGTGTTGATAAGTTCCTGTCCGATGTCTCGCGTGCGGCGACCGTGGTGGGCGAGCTCGCCGACGAAGTGGGCCCCCTCGTCAAGCGGGTCGACGATCTGGTCGCCGCGATCCCTGCCGAGGATGTCACGGCCCTCGTCAAAAACGCGTCCAAGGCGTCCGCGGATCTGGCCGCGGCCACCACCGAGCTGGACGACACCATCAAGGACCTGCGCGCTGTCATTACCGCGATCGATACCAAGGCGCTCGGCGCTGGGGTGGAGGGCTTCAGCGCGGTCGGCGCGGCTCTCTCCAAGCGCGCGCCGGAGATTGAATCGATCCTTGAAAAGGGCGCCAGCGCTGCCACCAATTTGGAAAAAGCGTCGAAGGTGTTTGCCGAGCGGTCACAGGATATTGACCAAATCGTTGTCGACGCCCGCGCGATCGCGTCCGACCTCGCCAAAGCCTCTAAGCGGGTCGACGGCGTGCTGGCCTCTATTGACGGACTGGTCTCCTCACCCGATGGCCAAGGCCTGTTCGCCTCCGGCCGCGGTTTCTTGGAGGAGGCCACGCTCACCGCCAAGGAATTCCGCGCCATGGCGTCGAGCTTCCAGACCCGCGCGGCGGAAATCTCAGCCTCGGTCAACCGCTTGGCCGGC
This sequence comes from Rhizobium sp. Q54, assembly GCA_943373055.1. Lineage (GTDB taxonomy): Bacteria > Pseudomonadota > Alphaproteobacteria > Rhizobiales > Ancalomicrobiaceae > CALSBD01. The sequence goes on along the minus strand of CALSBD010000309.1, from coordinate 1,146 downwards.
ACCGGCCTGCGCGAGGTGCAAGGCTTCGTGGCGGACGGCCGGCGGACCTTGCAAACACTCGATCGCGCCGTCACCGAGATCGAGCGCAATCCGCAACAGTTCTTGTTCGGCAATGGCCGGGTGCCGACGTACTCCGGTGGCAATCGCCGCTGAGCGATGTGACCTGTCGCCCGATCGCGACACACCGACACGTGACAGCACGGGTCGCGCGCTCTTTGGTTGACAAGGCAGCGTGAACGGGGTCGATAGACATGACCTAAGCGGCAGACGTCCTGCCCTGCTTGCCCCACAAGCCCGCCAAGGGACCGCCCGCGTGCCACCCCTCGCCGCCCTCCCCCGCTCATCCCGTTCGCGCCGGCGCGCGTTGACGATGGGCATGGTGGTGGCGTTGGCGCTGTTGGGCGGCTGCTCGGTGCTGTCTGGCGACCCGCCGCGCATCTACGATCTCACCGCGCCCAAGAGCCTGCCGACCGTGCGCGCCTCAACCGCCGCACAAATCCTGGTGCCCGAGCCCTCGGCCATCAAGGCAGTCGATTCCGAGCGCATCATGGTGCGCGAAGCGGGCAACGCGATCAGCTATTTGGGCGATGCCCAGTGGTCCGATCGCCTGCCGCGTCTTGTCCAGCTCCGGCTGGTGGAAGCCTTGGAAAACTCCGGCCGTGTCAAGGCGGTCGGTCGGCCAGGCCAGGGGCTCTTGATCGACTATCAACTGGTCACCGACATCCGCGCGTTTGAACTCTCCGTCGCCGGTGGGCGGCGCGTGGTGGTCGACTTGGCCGTCAAGCTGATGAACGACCGCACCGGCAAAGTGATCGCGACGGAAAACTTCCGCGCCGAGGCGACCGCGGCAGGCGATACGCCCGAGCCGGTGGTGCGCGCCCTCGATCAAGCCTTTGGCACCGCCGTCGGCGAACTGGCTGCCTGGGCCTTCAAGCGCATCTGACCGATCACGTACGCAGCCGCCTGAGGCTAAAGGCAGCTCAGCGCCCGCTTCCCATCGTCAGATGTACAGGGTCCCTTCCGCGACCAGCACGGCCGGGCCGCCAATCCGCACGGAGTGCAGCTGGCCTTTGGCCACGTCGATTTCCATCTCGATGATCGACGGCCGCCCCATCTCAAACCCTTGCTCGACGCGATAGCGATGGG
>CALSBD010000308.1:0-4810 GCA_943373055.1 Rhizobium sp. Q54 | reverse complement strand
TGTCGGCCGGCGGCGTGTTGAAGCCGGAGTTCCTGGCCAAGATGGCCGAGCGACCGCTGATCCTGGCGCTCGCCAATCCGACGCCGGAGATCATGCCCGATCTCGCCCGCGCGGCGCGGCCCGATGCCATGATCTGCACGGGGCGCTCGGACTTTCCCAACCAAGTCAACAACGTGCTGTGCTTCCCCTACATCTTCCGCGGCGCGCTGGATGTGGGCGCCACGGCGATCAATGAAGAGATGAAGCTCGCCGCCGTGCGCGCGATCGCCGCCCTTGCCCGCGAGGAGCCCTCCGACGTGGCCGCGCGTGCTTATGCAGGCGACACGCATACGTTCGGCCCGAATTATCTCATCCCGTCGCCGTTTGATCAGCGGCTCATCTTGCGCATTGCGCCGGCGGTCGCCCGAGCCGCGATGGAAACCGGCGTCGCACGGCGGCCGATCACCGACTTTGATCACTATCTCGATCGGCTGAACCGCTTCGTGTTCCGCTCCGGTTTTGTGATGAAGCCGGTGATCTCCGCCTTGAAAGCGACGGTGCAGAAGGCACGCGTGATCTATGCCGATGGCGAGGACGAGCGGGTCTTGCGCGCCGCGCAGGTGCTTTTGGACGATGATCTGGCGCAGCCGATCCTGATTGGTCGGCCTACCGTGGTGGAGGCACGCTGCCAGCGCTTCGGCCTGCGCATCCGGCCCAATGTGGATTTCCAACTGGTCGACCCCGGCAACGACCCGCGCTTTAAGGACTATGTTGATACCTACTTCAGCAAGGTTGGCCGCAAGGGCGTGACGCCCGAGGCGGCCCGCGTGATTGTGCGCACCAACCCGACCGTCATTGGCGCGGTGGCGGTGGAGCGCGGCGAGGCGGACGCCTTGATTACAGGCCTCGACGGCCGGTTCGACAAGCATTTGCGCGACGTGCGGGCGATCTTGGGGCTCGCGCCCAACGTGACGGACCTGTCGACGCTCTCCATGCTGATCAATCAGCGCGGCGCCTATTTCTTCACCGACACGTATGTGACGACAGACCCGACCCCGGAACAAATCGCCGAGGCAACCTTGTTGGCGGTCAATCACATCCGCCGGTTCGGCTTGAAGCCGAAGGTCGCGCTGTTGTCGCATTCCAACTTCGGCTCTCGCTCCAATGCCGACAGCGGCGCGAAGATGCGTGAGGCGCTCAAGCTGTTGTGGGAATGCGCGCCCGATTTGGAGGTCGATGGCGAAATGCATGGCGACGCGGCACTCAGCCCCGAGACGCGGGCGCGGGTGATGCCCGACTCGCGGCTGGAAGGGGAGGCGAACCTGCTCGTGTTCCCCACCCTCGATTCGGCCAACATCTCCATGACGCTATTGAAGACGATGACCGAGGCGCTGCACGTGGGGCCGATCCTCTTGGGCTCGGCGAAGCCTGCTCACGTGCTAACGCCGTCAGTCACGTCGCGCGGTGTGGTCAATATTTCGGCGTTGGCGGCGATGGAATCGCAATCGGTAATGCCCGGCACGCCGATTTGAGGCCTTAACGCGTCTGTGGGAGGTGGACGGGACCGGGCTTTGGCCCCGTCCGTGGTCGGTTGACGCGCCTTGAAAGGGCGTTGATTTTCCTTGATTGGGCGGTTGATCCGGGGAGGGCGTCCCCCTATAGTCCGCCCGCAAGTCGGAGCGTAGCGCAGCCTGGTAGCGCACCTGCATGGGGTGCAGGGGGTCGGAGGTTCAAATCCTCTCGCTCCGACCATTTTCCCCAAGCGATCAATCGGTTAGACGGTCACGGCCGTTGGCGTGTCGTCATCAGCACGCCTGCGTCGGTCAGGACCATGCCTTCATTGCGCGGCAGCGGCCATGAGGCGCTTTTTGTGCAGGATGCCGACCACCATCTCGGGTTCGGCGGCGATGACTTGTAAATAGGCCTTGGTCGCGCGGTCGGGCTCGCGGCGGCCCTGTTCCCAGCCGCGCAAGGTGGCGAGATCAAGATCAAACGCCTCGGCGAACTCCTCCTGTGTGAGTTTGAACCCCTCGCGGATCTCAGCGACGTTGACCTCTTGGGTTTCACGCACCGTGGCGGTCACTTGGCAGGCTGCCAGATCGGCGATCAGTGCCGCCGTGTCCTCGATCATCGGCACCTCAACTACCGCGAAGCCCGTCTCCATCGCTCGCTCCACCGCTCGCTTTGCTTTGCGCAAGGGGGTGTGCCGGCGGGTCAGCGCTTGCATCGCGCTGATGGAGGGAAAACGGCGGATGCCAGATTCAATGCTTATCACCACGGTTCCGGGTGAACCGGAGGAGACCCGGGCGACGCTTTGGGTTGGCACCAGTTGTGCGATTTGATCCTTGAATGTGGACGGCATCAAACCCTCCTATCTTCATGATACGACGAATGATCTCTCGCAATGTGACCATGCCGAGGCTGTTCGCCTGATCGGAGGCAGACTGAGATTCATTGCCATTCACGGGGACGTCGTCGACGACGAGGACCACGTCCATGGCAACCACTGTCCCCATGATCATGACGTCCAGGTCTTCGCCGACGACCCTGATGGTCACAAGGTCGCCCTCACTATCCTCGCTCAACAAGCTGATCTCGAGGTGTTGAGAGTACGTCATCGACGCAGTTATGCCTAGCAGGGAAATGTCACCCTGCAACCTAAATTCAATTTAAGCGTGAAATCGATCCCGATTTTGGGGAGGCTCAGAAGAACCGTTCGCGGATCGTGATGGTATCGCCGGGGCGGATCGGGTCGGACAGGCTGACGCGGCCGACAACGATTTCGCCGTTGATTTGGCGGGTGATGTCGACCGATTGCTGATAGCCGCGCGCGGTGAAGCCGCCGGCCATGGCGATTGCCATTTGGGCCGTCATGCCGGGTACGAAGTTGTATTGTCCGGCGTTGCGGACCTCACCCATAATGAAGAACGGACGATATTGATCGACCTCGACCGAGACGTCCGGATGGCGCAAATAGCCATCGCGCAGGGCAGTGGTGATGACCTCGTCAAGCTCGGCGGTCGTGGTGCCGCGTGCCGACAGCATGCCCACCAGCGGGAAGGCGATGTGGCCGGACTGATCGATGGTGTAGGTGGAAGTCAGGTCAGGCTGGCCGAACACCGTGATGCGCAGCCGGTCACCGGAGTCGAGCCGATAGGCATCCACCAAAACCTGGTGGAACGCCGGCTGAGGCCGGGAATAGCCGGTGCATCCAGCCAAGAAGGCTGTCAGCAAGACCACCGCGGGCACGCGCCAATTCATGAGACCTCGACTCCACTCTGTCGAGGTTGACAATGCCCAAACGTGGTTAAGGAACGGTTTCGGTGTTGTTCGCCTTGGGCTTTTCGCGGTGCATCCAAGTGATGATCCACCCGGCGATCGGCACCCAGGCGAGACCTGCGACCAGGAAATACACCACCTGCACCCAGCGGTCCTGACCCGGCAGCTTCAAGTCGCCGATAGTGACGGCGACGATGGCGTAGACAATCACCCACGTGACCAGCAGGAATGTGCCGAACAGTCGCTTCAGCGGCGGGAGCATGCTGGGTTATCCTCGTTTGGGTGGGTTTGAGCGGGTTGGGCGGGGCTTTCCGCCACGTGTAACTCGCTTCTATACGGATCAGCTGAGTGCATTGGGGGGCGGCGAGTTGTCTCACCCACTGCGCCTGGAGTAAACACCGCGCTAGATAGGATAGTCGGCCAAGAACGCCAGTGCGCGGGCGCACTGCGCTGCGTCCGTCGGGCAAGGGGATCGGGTCCCTTGCCGGAGTGCGGCCTTGAGCTTGGTCGTGACGGGGAGACGAACAATGACAATGGCGATGGCGGAGCGGGTCACCGGCCCCTCCACGGCGGTGATGGGGGCACGGGCGGTGCGCGCGGCGCGGACGTGGCTGACGGCGGTCGCGCTGCTGGTGTTCGCCATGATCGTGGTCGGCGGCGCAACCCGGCTCACCGATTCGGGCCTGTCGATCACCGAATGGGCGCCGATCATGGGCACCATCCCGCCCTTGACCCACGACGACTGGATGAAGGCCTTCGACGCCTATCGGCAGATCCCCGAGTATCGCTATCAAAACAAGGGCATGAGCCTCAGCGAATTCCAATTCATCTTCTGGTGGGAGTGGGGGCACCGCTTCCTCGGCCGCATCATCGGTGTGGCGTTCTTCGTGCCGTTCGTTGTGCTGCTGGCGATGCGGCAGCTGACGGGCGGGCTGATCCGCCGCTCGCTCGTCCTGTTCGCCTTGGGCGGGCTGCAGGGGGCGATAGGGTGGTGGATGGTGGCGTCCGGATTGGTTGACCGGCTGGATGTGGCGCCCTACCGGCTGGCGGTGCACCTCACGCTCGCGTGCGTGATCCTGACGCTTTTGGTCACGCTCATTGCCTCGCTGGAAGCCCAAGACGGCAAGGCGGGTGTGCGTGCGGCATCACCGGCGCGGGACCGCGTGGCGGTTGCCGGCGGGCTCGGCCTCGTCGTGTTCGTGCTGTTTCAGATTTATCTGGGCGGCCTCGTGGCCGGCAATGACGCCGGCCTTGTCTATAACACCTGGCCCTTGATGGACGGCGGTTTGTGGCCATCAAGCATGTGGATCATGGAGCCGGTGTGGAAGAACCTGTTTGAGAATCATGGCCTTGTGCAGTTCATCCACCGCTTGGGCGCCTACGCTCTTTTGGCCTATGCCCTTTATTACACGCTCTTGATGGCGCGGCGGGGGCCGGCGGTGGCGCGGCGGCGGACGTGGCTGTCGTTTGGGCTCATCACATCGCAGGCGGTGGTGGGCATTGCCACGCTGCTGCTCGTCGTGCCGCTTTCGCTCGCGCTGATCCATCAGGG
>CALSBD010000307.1:0-4811 GCA_943373055.1 Rhizobium sp. Q54 | reverse complement strand
ACCAAGCGGGCCGTTCCACACGACCGTCTGAGCCCGATCAATCGCGTCGGCGATCGTGTTCACTGTGGCCGGGCCGACGTCGAGAATCATGCCGCCGGCCGGGACGTCCTTCACTTCGACGATCACGTTATCGGCGCCGGCTTTGAACTCGGCGGCGACAACCGCATCGACGGGCAGGATGATCTGGCAGCCGACCGTCTTGGCCTTGTCCAGAATGCGCCGCGCGGTGTCGGCGAGATCATGCTCACACAGCGACTTGCCCACCGCGAAGCCTTGGGCGGCCAGGAAGGTATTGGCCATACCGCCGCCAATCACCAGCATATCGACCTTGGCCACGAGGTTTTCCAGCAAGTCGATCTTCGACGACACCTTGGCACCGCCAACCACCGCCAAGACGGGCCGCTTGGGCGCACCGAGAGCGGCTTCGAGCGCCTCGATCTCGCGCTGCATGCAGCGACCTGCATAAGCGGGCAGCTTATGCGCCAAGCCCTCGGTGGAGGCATGGGCGCGGTGGGCGGTGGCGAACGCGTCGTTGATGTAGAGTTCGCCGAGGGCGGCCAGCGCGTCGACAAACGCGGGGTCGTTCTTCTCCTCCGCCTTATGAAAGCGGGTGTTTTCCAACAGGATCACTTCACCCGCTGCGATCTGCGCGATGGCGGCTTGCGCGACCTCGCCGACGCAATCGGTGGCGAAGGCAACGGGTCGGCTGATGACGCGGGCCACGTCTGGGACGATCTGCATGAGCGAGTACTTCGCCTCCGGCCCGTCCTTGGGGCGGCCGAAGTGGGCGAGGAGGATCACCTTGGCGCCCTTGTCGGACAATTCGGTGATGGTGGGGGCGACAGCGCGGATGCGGGTGTCGTCGGTGACGACACCGCCCTCCATGGGCACGTTCAGATCCACGCGGACAAGGCACGCCTTGCCCGACACGTCGACATGATCAAGCGTCTTGAACGCACCCATACTTGCCCCCTGCCCCGTTCGTTCAGATCAGCTTGCCCATCGCGACGGCCGTGTCGGACATGCGGTTGGAGAAGCCCCACTCATTGTCGTACCACGACAGCACGCGCACGAAGTCGCCTTCCATGACCTTGGTTTCCAACAGGTGGGCCATGGAGGAGTGCGGATCGTGATTGAAGTCCATCGAGACGAGCTTCTCGTTGGTGTAGCCCAAAATCCCCTTCAGGCTGCCCTCGGCCGCCGCCACGATCGCGGCATTGACCTCTTCCACCGTGGTGGCGCGGCTGGCGACGAACTTGAAGTCGACGACGGACACGTTCGGGGTCGGCACGCGGATCGACACGCCGTCAAGCTTGCCCTTGAGCTCAGGCAGCACGAGACCCACGGCCTTAGCCGCGCCGGTCGAGGTCGGGATCATCGACAAGGCCGCCGCGCGGGCGCGATAGAGGTCCTTGTGCATGGTGTCGAGCGTGGGCTGGTCACCGGTGTAGGAGTGGATGGTGGTCATGAAGCCATGCTTTATACCGATGGCGTCATTGAGCACCTTGGCGACCGGCGCCAGGCAGTTGGTGGTGCAGGAGGCGTTGGAGACGACCGTGTGCTCGGCCGACAGCTTGGCGTGGTTGACGCCAAAGACGACCGTCATGTCCGCGTTCTCGCCCGGCGCGGAGATCAGCACGCGCTTGGCGCCGGCGGCGAGGTGAGCGGCGGCCTTGTCGCGCGCGGTGAAGATGCCCGTGCACTCCAGCGCGATGTCAACGCCCAGCTCGCCCCACGGCAAGGTCGACGGATCCTTGATCGCGGTCACCTTGATGGGGCCGCGACCGACATTGATGGTGTCGCCGTCAACCGTCACGGTGCCAGGAAACCGACCATGGACGCTGTCATAGCGCATCAAGTGGGCGTTGGTTTCCACCGGACCCAGGTCGTTGATGCCAACCACCTCGATATCGGTGCGGCCGTTTTCAATGATGGCGCGCAAGACATTGCGGCCAATGCGGCCAAAGCCATTGATGGCGACGCGAACAGCCATAGTCATCTCCCTCATTGCATGGACGCCGCCCCAGCGCACGCCCTCAGATTGATTGGTCGGCACCTAGCGCAACCCTCAAGGATAACAACCCTCGCGATTTGCAACCCTGCCGCTCGACCGCCCCGTCTTGGCCCCCGCCAGGGGCAGTGCTTCCATCGGTCTTGACCCGACCCACGCGAGATTACGCGTTGGCCTTCAGCTTTTGGATCGCCAACTCGGCGATCGCTTCGGCGGTGATGCCGAAATGCTTATAGAGGAGTTCGGCCGGGCCCGACGCACCGAAACCGGTCATTCCGACGAACCCGCCGTCCGAGCCGATCAGTGAATCCCACCCCATACGAACCGCTGCTTCCACGCCGATCTTGACGCGGGCGGAGCCGATGACGTCCGCGCGGTAGTCGTCCGACTGGCGGGCAAACAGCTCAAACGACGGCACAGAGACCACCCGGGCAGGGTAGCCGGCCGCATCAAGGAGCTTCTTGCCCTCAATGGCGATCTCCACTTCAGAGCCGGTGGCGAAGATGGACACCACGGCGTCCTCGTCAGACGAGGCGATCTCATAAGCGCCGCGGGCGCAGCGATTGGCTTCCTCGTAGTCCTTGCGCAACGTTGGCAGGTTCTGACGGGTGAGCGCCAACACCGACGGGGTGGTGGCTTCATTGATGGCGATTTGCCAGCACTCAACCGTCTCCACCGCGTCGGCCGGTCGCATCACCAGCAAGTTGGGGATCGTGCGCAAGGCCGCCAAATGTTCCACCGGCTGGTGGGTGGGGCCGTCTTCGCCCAAGCCAATCGAATCATGCGTCATGACGAACACGACCCGAATGCCCATCAAGGCGGCCAGGCGGATCGACGGGCGGCAATAGTCGGAGAACGCGAGGAACGTGCCCGAATACGGCAAGATGCCGCCGTGCAGCGCCATACCGTTCATGGCCGCGGCCATGGCATGCTCGCGGATGCCCCAGTGCACGAACCGGCCCGAGAAGTCGGTCGGCGTGATCGGCGCGGTGTCCTTGGTCTTGGTGTTGTTAGAGCCGGTCAGGTCGGCCGAGCCACCGACCATCTCCGGCACAGCGCGCACGATGGCTTCAAGCGCCACTTCGGACGCCTTGCGCGTGGCGATCTTCGGCTCATCGACGGCGTGCTTGGCCTTGAGCGCGTTGACCGCCTCGGCGAGTGCGGCCGGCACGGTGCCACGCATGCGCCGCTCGAACTCAACACGGGTTTCCATATCGAGGGCAGCGAAGCGCTTTTCCCATTCGACGCGGTCATGGTGGCCGCGCTTGAGCGCCGCCAAGCGCCAGGCATCGCGCACGTCGGCGGGCACCTCAAAGGGCGCTTCCGACCAGCCCAGCGCCTTGCGGGCACCTTCGATCTCGTCCTTGCCCAGCGGCGAGCCATGGGCGGACGACTTGCCGGCCTTGGAGGGCGCGCCGTAGCCGATGGTCGTCTTGCAGGCGATCATCACTGGCTTATCGGACGTCTGCGCGGCTTTCAGCGCGGCCTCAATGGCGACGGGATCGTGGCCGTCGACGCTCATGGTCGCCCAGCCGCTCGCCTGGAAGCGCTTCACCTGATCGGTGGAGTCGGTGAGAGAAATCGCGCCATCGATCGAGATGCCGTTGTCGTCCCACAAGACGATCAGCTTGGAGAGCTTCAAGTGGCCAGCAAGGCTGATCGCCTCTTGCGCGATGCCCTCCATCAGGCAGCCGTCGCCGGCAAGCACATAGGTCTTGTGGTCGACAATCGCCTTGCCGAACTTGGCGGCGAGGTGGCGCTCGGCCATCGCCATGCCAACCGCATTGGCAAGACCCTGCCCGAGCGGACCGGTGGTGGTTTCAATGCCCCCCGCATGGCCAAACTCGGGGTGACCGGCGGTGCGCGAGCCCAGCTGGCGGAAGCGCTTGATCTCGTCGATCGTCATGTCCTCGTAGCCCGCCAAGTGCAGCAGGGCGTAGATGAGCATGGAGCCGTGACCGGCCGACAGCACGAAGCGATCGCGATCGGCCCAGTCGGGCATGGTCGGATCAAACTTCAAAAACTTGGAAAAAAGCACCGTCACCACGTCGGCGGCGCCCATGGGCAGGCCGGGGTGGCCGGACTTCGCCTGTTCAACGGCGTCGATGGCGAGGAAGCGAATGGCATTCGCCATGCGCGCGTGTTTGGCGAGATCGGTCATGGGAATCCGTCGTCAGAGGGCCTCGCCGCGAGCCTTGACCGTGAGGCCAAACCCGGTTGGAGCGCCGCGTCACGCGATGTGCCGACCGGTGGCGGGATGCCGGACCCGGACGGCGGCAGACACATAACAGGCCGTCGCGTCCAGTCAACGTTGAAACGGGGCACCGGCACGCAGTCGCCGGCGGTCGCGCCTCACAATCGGCCAGGGCCACTTGACTTGGAGAGCGCGCTCACCAGCGTCTCAACCCGCTCGGCCATGCCGGTGAGGTGGGCGGCCACGGCGGCCGTGCGCGCGTCCTGGCGCTCGACGAGCGAGGTCCGCATGTCGCGTAAGGAGCGGTTCTCTGCGTCAAGCGCGCGCAGCTGACGCTGGGTCTCAACGAGATCGTCCATGATCATGATCGACGCCATCACGGTGAGCCGGGTGTCGCCGATCTCGCCAAACGTGCCGCGCAGCTGGTTGATGGCCTCATCGACGCGGCCGGCGAGCATCTGCAAATGCGCTTCCTGGCCTTCCTCGCACGCCATGCGATAGGCCTTGCCGGAGATGGTGACGGTGACCGTGACTTGAGGCATCAACTTCGACCGCGGTTAGCCGCCATGGGCGTCGAGAACGGAACGGATGGTTTCCATGGCGGAC
>CALSBD010000306.1:0-4820 GCA_943373055.1 Rhizobium sp. Q54 | reverse complement strand
ACAAACGTCATGAAGTGATCTGTACATGCCCCGCTCTTCCGTCCTTGCCTCGCTTCGCACCCGTCTGCAGCGCTTCTTGCCCAATCGGCAAGCAAACGTCGCGGTTATGTTTGCGATGGTGGCCACGCCGATTGTGGGTCTTGTGGGTTTTACGGTCGACTTCATGATGGCCGAGCGTGATCGCACGATGATCAACAACATGGCCGACGGTGCCGTCTTGGCCGGTGTGAACGTCGTCACAGTCAACACCACAACCCCTTGGCGACTCCAGCGCGAGCAAAGCTTGAAAGCGGTCCAAGACCACTTTAACGCCGCTATGTCCCTAGCGCCAAACGCCAAGGCCAAGATCACCTCGACGACCTATGACGTGAAACTGGTCGACGGCGCGGTTCAAGTAAAGCTGTGCTACACGGCCGAACAGTCGACGCAAATCGGTTCGCTGATGGGTGTGAGCAAAATCCACCTGTCCGGCTGCACCGAAGCGACGTCGGCTCCGCCGGCATTCGTTGAGGTGCACGTGCTCGTCGACGCGTCCGGTTCCATGGGCATTGGCGCGTCGACCGCCGACCAGCAACTGATGAACCGCCGGCTTGGCTGCGCGTTCGCCTGCCACACGGTCGACTGGATGGTCCCGCCCGGCAATCCGGCGTCCGTTTGCAACGGGAGCGGTGGCTGGAACAGCGGGCGCGCGTCGCCCACCTGCGCGGCCTTCATCGGCGCTCGCACGCGCTTCGACGTCGTCAAGGCCGCGCTCAACGACATCATGAACGAAGCCGAGGCCCTCCAGCAGGTTCCGCGCCAGTTCGTGTTCGCCATCCACAAGTTCTCGAACTACCTCACCACCGTGCGCGCCGCCCACCACTCCATCCCGGCCGTGCGCAACGACATGAACCACATGACCATGGATGACCTGGGCGCCGGCACCAACTTGCGCGTCGCGTTGGAAGAGCTGAACCGCCAGCTGCCGGTCGCCGGTGACGGTAAGACGGAACACTCCCGCCGCGTCTTCTTGCTGTTGATGACCGACGGTGTGGAAGGCAACGTTTATGAAAAGCGCACCCACGGTCCGCAGGGCTTGCGGTTCTATGGCAACTGGGATCCCGACACCAACTTCACGCTCAACACCCCCGGCTTCTGGCACGGGCGCGAGCGGTCTCAGGTGATCGATTCCCGCATGTGCGACACCATCAAGGCCAAGGGCGTTGAGATCCTGACGCTGAACACCGAGTATCTCACCCCGCCGGGGTCGGGCGACTATCGCTTCCAGCAGATCCAGCGCATGCTGGTGCCCGAGATCCGCCGCACCATGGAAGACTGCGCGACTAACCCGCAATACGCCTACAATGCCGCCACGCCGAGCGAGATTGAGACGGCCACGCGCACCATGTTCAAGTCGATCATCGAGACCGCGCGATTGATGCGCTGATCGACGAAGCCCACCGCCCTTGCCCCGCCCGCCCGCCTCGTCTATCGCAGCACGGGTCGGACGCGGAGGCGAGGGATGGCGGTGGAACTCATTTACAAGATCGCGCCACGGGCGCTGTGGCAACAAGCGGTCACCGAGGACGTCTTTATCGGGGCGCCGGTCGATCTTGCCGATGGCTTCATTCACTTCTCCACCGCCGGCCAGATGCGCGAGACCGCGGCAAAGCACTTCGCCGGTCAGACCGATCTCGTGCTGGTCGCCATTGACGCGCACCGCCTCGGCCCTGCGCTGAAGTGGGAGGTGTCGCGCGGCGGCGCGTTGTTTCCCCATCTCTATGCGCCTTTGATGATGGACGCGGTTGCCTGGGTGGTGGACTTGCCGCTCGGCCCCGATGGGCAGCATCAGTTTCCGGAGACGGCATGATGGACCCGGCGTTTCGCCTCGCGCGCGCCGCGCTGTTCAGGCTCGACGCGGAGACCGCGCACCAAACAACACTGAAAGCGCTGAAGGCCGGGCTCTACCCCCATCAACTGACGCCCGACGACCCGCGTCTGGCCGTCACCGTGGCTGGGCTCTCCTTTCCCAATCCGCTCGGCATCGCGGCCGGCTTTGATAAGAACGCCGAGGTGCCCGACGCCATGTTGCGTATGGGCTTTGGCTTTGCCGAGATCGGCACCGTCACTCCGCGCGCCCAAACCGGTAATCCGCGACCGCGCGTGTTCCGCCTTGTTCATGATCGTGGTGTCATCAACCGGCTCGGCTTTAACAACGAGGGCCACGAAGCCGCCCTCGCGCGCCTGACGGCTCGGCGCGGGCGAACCGGGATCGTCGGTGTCAATATCGGCGCCAACAAAGATACCGTTGATCGGGCGGCGGACTATGTGCTCGGTGTCGAACGCTTCGCGGCGGTGGCGAGCTACTTTACGGTCAATATCTCCTCGCCCAATACGCCTGGCCTTAGAGATCTCCAGGCCCGCGCCAGCCTTGCGGAGCTGCTGTCTCGCGTTTTGGCCGCCCGAGATACAGCGACCGCGCGGGTGGGACGGCGCGTGCCGGTGTTCTTGAAGGTCGCGCCCGATCTGGATCGGGCCGGCGAAGAGGATGTCGCGGCCGAAGCTGTGGCACAGGCGATCGACGGGCTGATTGTCTCCAACACCACGCTGGATCGGGCTGGGCTGACCGATCGGGCCAAGGCCGAGACCGGGGGGCTGTCCGGTCACCCGCTGTTTCGCCGCTCCACCGCTTGCCTCGCCCGCTTTCGCACCCTCGTCGGGCCCACGCTTCCCATCATCGGGGTCGGCGGGGTCGACAGTCCCGAAGCCGCGCTAGCCAAGATGGCGGCAGGCGCCAATCTCGTTCAGCTCTACACGGGTCTCGTTTACGAGGGGCCCGGCCTCGTCGCCCGCATCAAGAGCCACTTCGCCAAGACCTGTGACCGCGAGGGGCTGCGCTCGATCGCCGAGGCGGTCGGCGTGGCAACGGACAATTGGGCCAAGCTCGACGGGTAAGGTTTAAGAAAAGACCGTCACCAACCGGCGTCGACACACGGCTGACAAGGTGATGCCGCGCAGGCCCATGAACACGAGGATGGCGAGCCACAGCCCGTCATTTCGCAGCCAGGGCACCAAGGCGACGGTCGCCACGCCAAAGCCGACGAGCGACACGAGCATCATGTTGCGCATATCGCGCGACCAAGTCGCGCCGATGAACACCCCATCCATCCAAAACGCTGGTGCTGCGATGAACGGCACCAAGGCGCAGTACGGCAAATAGGCCAGCGCCTGGGCGCGCACATCGGGCGATGTGGTCATCAACTCAATCATCAGCCCACCGCCGGCCATCACGACGATGGAGGCACTCAGCCCGAGGCCGATCGACCACAGCCCCGTCAGTCGCAACATGCGCCCGAATGCGTCGCGTCGCCGTCCGCCAATCGCCCGCCCCGCGAACGTCTCTGCTGCCGTCGCGATGCCATCGAGAAAATAAGCAGCGGTGATCCACAGCTTTTCCAGCACCGCATTGGCCGCCAGCGTCACATCGCCTAGCCGTGCCGACACCGCCGCAAACGCGAAGAATGCGGTGAGCAGCACGAACGAGCGGATCATGATGTCCCGATTGATCGCGACCATGGCGAGCAACCGGTCCCGGTTGAGGATTTCAGGAAGCGTCGGTCGGCCGGCCCGGCCCAGAACGCGCACGGCGATCACCCCGCCAGCCACGACCGCCAGCGCCTCGGCCGCCACCGTGCCCCACGCAACCCCTAAGATGCCGTGTCCCATCGCAAGGCCAAACAGGACCGACAACGCCACATTCGCGCCATTGAGCCCTATTTGCAGCGCCAGTGCCGTGTTCGCCCGCCCCAGCCCGACGAGCCAGCCAAACACCGCGTAGTTGATGAGCGTGAGCGGTGCGGCGAGCACCCGGACGTCGAAATAGGCACGCGTGGCCGCCTCGGTCTCAGCGCTGGGCGCCAACAGCACGAGCGCGCCGTCGATAATCGGACGTTGGCAAATGAGAATGACGAGGCCGATCACAAGAGCGGTGAGCACCGCCCGCACCATCACCGCCGCCTGCTCGCGCGGATCACCCCGCCCAAACGCCTGCGCGACCAGCCCGGTGGTGCCCGAGCGTAGAAAATTGCAGGTGGAAAACAGGAAATCAAACACCAAGGCGCCCAGCGCCACCCCGCCCAGCGCCGCCGCCGATCCCAATTGCCCCACCACGGCCATATCCGCCACGCCCACCAGCGGCGTCGTGACATAGCCAATCGTCATCGGCACGGCGATCGCCAACACGGAACGGTGCGTGACAAGAAACGGATCAACAGCCATCCCGCTTGATGGCGGGAATTGCGGGGGAGGGCAAGGGAGGGGGACGCGAAGACGACCGGTTATCCAATAGCCCGCTCGGCGTTGGCCGATGGCGGTTGGCCGGGCTTGGACTGCCAGATCTTTTGGCGGTTCTTGATGGCGCGCGGGGCGGGGCCGAAGTAGCTGGCGGATTTAACGAATTCGCGCGGTTGCAAGATCACGCTTTGGATGCGTTGATAAAGCGCCTTGGCCGAGATCGGCTTGCACAGCAGCTCATGAATGCCCAGACGACGCGCCTCCACGATGCGCGAGCGCTCGGTGTGGCCGGTCACCATGATGATGGGCACGTAAGCAAATGGGTTCTGCGGGTTGCGGATCATGCGCACCATGTCCGCGCCATCAAGGATCGGCATCACCCAGTCGAGGATCAAGATATCCGGATTGGCCCGGTCCATCGCTTCCAGGCCCGACGCGCCATCTTCGGCCTCGACAATGCGGCGCGCGCCGAAGCCCTGCAGCATGGTGCGCAGGATCGTGCGCATGTACGCGCTGTCGTCTACGACCAAGAAGGTGAGCGACGAAAG
>CALSBD010000305.1:0-4830 GCA_943373055.1 Rhizobium sp. Q54 | reverse complement strand
TGGCGTGTTCGATGGCGGTAGGGCGACCGCCCTCGGTCCAGCTTTCGAAATTGCGCCAATCCGAGAGGAACGGCGAGTAAAACGCGGTCTGGTAGCGCAATTGGGTGTGGCCAACACCGAAGAAATGGCCTGTCGGGCCGACCTCGGCGATGGCGTCGACGCCGATGTCGTCATCGGATGCGGGGATGTCTTTGAGATAGTGGATGACCTGCTGCAAGGTCTCGCAGTCCATCACAAACTTCTCGAAGTTGGCGCACAGGCCGCCCTCGAGCCAGCCGGCCGCGTGATAGACCATGTTGGTGCCCGACGACACGCACGCCCACAGGCTGAACGCGCTCTCCCAAGCGGCCTGGGCGTCGGGCGAATTGGCCGCGCATGCGTTCGACGCGCGCAAGGGCAGCCCATAAAAGCGCGCCATCTGGCCGGAGATTTGCGTCGCGCGCAGATATTCCGGCGTGCCGAACGCGGGGGCGCCTGATTTCATGTCGACGTTTGAGGTGAACGAGCCATAGGCGACCGGGGCGCCGGGCCGGATGGTCTGGAGAAGCGCGACACCGGCGAGCGCCTCGGCGATCGACAGCGTGACGGCGCCAACGAGCGTGACCGGCGCCATGGCGCCGGCAAGTGTGAAGGGGGTGATGACGACCGCCTGGTTCGCCCGCGCCATCCGCATCGCCCCGTCGAGCATCGGCCAGTCGTGCTTCAAGGGCGAGGACGAGTTGATGTTGGTAAACATGCGCGGCCGCGCTTCGAACTCGGCCTTGGTCATGCCGCCGGCGATGCGCACCATCTCCATGCCGTCGCAGATGCGCTCGGTGCCAAGCGAATAGGCGTGGCAGACCTTGTCGGACAAGGTCAGCATGTCGAACAAGCTATCAAGGTGCCGGGTCGAGGCATGGATATCGACTGCTTCGACCGGATAGCCGGCGAGGAAGTGCAAGCAGTTGAACGACTGGGTCAGCCGGATGAAATCTTGAAATGCCGCGCGGTCGCCAGGGCGGCGCTCGGTCTCAAGCGAAGAGTAGTTGGGCGGGCTTGCCACGTTGCCAAACACCATTGCCTTGCCGCCGATGGTGATTTGTCGCTCCGGGTTGCGCGGGGTGATGGTGAATGAGGACGGGCATTGGCGCACCTTGTCCATCACGAAGGCGCGGTCGAAATAAACCCGCGTGCCATCCGCGCCGATGCGGCAGCCGGCGTCCTTCAAGATCGCGACCGCCTCGGGGTGCAGGAAGTCGATGCCGATCTCTTCGAGCACGCGCATAGCGCCGTTGTGGATCGCCTCCACGCGCTCGGGCGTCAGCGGTTCGGTCGGACGGTCGGGATTATCGGGCAAGGACCAGGCGATTTGCTGGAGCGCCGACCCGCTGCGTCGCCGATTACCGGCCCGTCCGCCGCCGCGTGCGCGTCGTGCTTCGTCTTCCGCCATGCTTGCCTCGCCATGTTGAGCTCGCGCCAACGTTAGCGGGGGGACAGGGTGGCCGGAAGCGGCGGGGGCCATCTGAAATTTCGATAGGCCTATCCCAATTTTGCGCTGCCGTGCTGGCAAGCGATGGTTTTAGCGTGCCAGATGCCATGGTTGGCGCCCGGCTGGTCCTTGTCACAGGGGACTAGCTGCGCGGGGCCGCGACAGGCGAGGCGGGAATGAGCGATCGGGTGGAGTATCTGGACAGCCGCGTGCTCTCTCAACGGTGGGGCACGCTGACGCTGCACCGCATTCGCTATCGCATGCGCGACGGGCACGCGGTCGAGCTTGATCGCGAGGTTTATGATCATGGCCCGGCGGTGGCGGTGTTGTTGATCAGCCCGACACGCCAGAAAGTCTTGCTCACCCGCCAGTTCCGCATCTCGGTCGATCTCACCGGGCACCACGCGGATTTGCTCGAAGCGTGCGCGGGCCTCAATGGCGATGATGGCCCGGAGGCCGCGGCACGGCGCGAGGCGCTGGAGGAAACCGGCGTCGTGGTGGGTGATCTGACGGAGGTGTTTTCGTGCTTCATGAGTCCGGGCTCGGTGACCGAGCGGGTGACGGGCTACATCGCCACCTATGACGCGCCGCCGGTGACCCACGGCGGGTTGGCGGAAGAGCATGAAGACATTGAGATCGTCGAGATCGATTATGCCGACGTGCGCCCGCTGGTGCTGAGCGGCGCCCTCCATGACGGCAAAACGCTTCTCTTGTTGCAACACGCCCTGTTGACCGGCCTCATCCCCTGAAGGATCGCCCCATGCGCATCACGTCGATTTCCATCACGCACCATCGACTGCCGCTCGATCCGCCGTTTCACGCCAGCTGGGACACCCGCCCACGCACGCACTTCGACGCCACGATCGTGCGGGTGGAGACTGACGAGGGGCTCGTTGGGGTGGCGTCCGGCGACACGATGACGGGCTTCGCTGGCCACGAGTCGCTGTTTATCGGTGAGGACCCGCTCGCGCTGGAGCGGCACTATCGCATCTTGGCGAACATCCAGTTTCACTATGGCCGCTGTTGGCCGCTTGATCTCGCGCTGTGGGACCTTGCCGGCAAGATCACCGGGCAGCCGTGCTGGAAGTTGGTGGGTGGGCTCTCCAACACGCTCAAGGCCTATGCGTCGTCGGGCACCTTGCGCGGGCCGGACGCGCTGGCCGATGCCGCCGAGCGGTATCTGGCGGAGGGCTTTCGCGCGCTCAAGATCCGCTTTCACCGCGGTGATTGGCGCAAGGATATCGCCGCGCTCTCGGCGGTGCGCGCGCGGGTTGGCGATCGGCTGGAGTTGATGGTCGACTGCAATCAAGGTTGGCGCATGTCATGGGATGGCTACGCGCCGTGGTCATTGAAGGATGGGGTGCAGGTGGCGCGTGAGCTCGAACGGTTAGGCGTCTATTGGATGGAAGAGCCGCTCCACCGCGCTGACCGGGCCGGCATGCGGCGCTTACGCGAAATGGTCGACGTGCGCATCGCCGGTGGCGAGATGACGCGCGAACTGCATGAGTTCCGCGATCTCATCGGCGAGGGCTGCCTCGATGTGGTGCAGCCCGATGCGGCGCTGGTGGGCGGTATCACCGGGCTTAGGCGCGTCGCACACATGGCGCAGGAGCATAACCTCGCCTTTACGCCGCACACGTGGACCAACGGGCTCGGCGTGGTCGCCAACGCCCACCTCACCGCCGGCTGCGCCGACGCGCCGTATCTGGAGGTGCCCTATGATCCGCCCGAGTGGTCGGTGGATCGGCGCGACTTCATGATGGAAGAGCCGTTCAGGGTGAATGCCCAGGGCTTGATCGTCTTGTCCGACGCCCCGGGCCTGGGCATCGCGCTCGATGAAGAGCGGCTCGCGGCGACCCGCATTGGGTGATCGGGCCGCGATCATCAAAGCGGTGACAACCGGTGCGGATTGGCCACACCGGCGCACAATCTTCGACGTTTAGGTTACTCCGCCTTCGGCTGCGGGCGGGGCGGCACCATCACGGTCGCCTCGCCATCGAGCACGACGGCGCCATCGACGGTCGCTTCGCAATGGAGGCGGCAGCGACGGCCCTTGTCGATCAGCTCGACGACCTCGACCGTGACGACCACTACGTCGCCGATCCGGACGGGACCTTTGAAGTTTAAGGTTTGCGAAAGGTAAACGGCGCCCGGGCCCGGCAAACGGGTGCCGAGCACCGCCGAAATGAGGCTGGCGGTGTAGAGACCGTGGGCGATCCGCTGGCCAAAGCGGGTGCCCGACGCATACACGTCGCACAGGTGGATCGGGTTATCGTCACCTGAAACCTGAGCAAAACCAATCACATCGGTATCCATCACCGACTTCATGATCTGCTCGCGCATGCCCACTGACAGGTCTTCGTAGTAGTAGGTGCGTAAGAACAAAGCGTTCATGGATCTGGTCCGGTCACGTCTGACGATGGGGGCGGTGGTGAGTGGCACGGGGCGCGGTTGCGTGACCGGCGTCGGGAATGCCACTGGAACCCGGAGGCATCTCGTCTCAAGTTGACGTGAGCTTAGGGCTGCGTTTTGGGGTCGGCAATACGGCCTTTGGACGAGATCGACCGGTTTGACCCGCCTTGAAGGGGGTGTGGTCATGTTGAACCGTTCGACACTCGAACGGCGCGAATTCTCCCTTACGCGTTTACCGAATTTTGGGGGCTTCCAGGCACATTGCGTTGGTGGAGAGGGTGGGTCGTGTCGTTTGGCGACGCGTTCAACCTCAGGACCTGTCTTTTGCGTGGATGCGCCGAACCTTGCAGGAGCGAGGTCGGACGATCGCCTGGAGTGGACGATATGGCGCTCGATTTAAATATGCCGATCCTGGTCGTGGATGACTACAAGACCATGATTCGCATTATCCGCAACCTTCTGAAGCAACTGGGCTTTGAAGACGTTGATGAGGCGTCTGACGGCACCGAGGCGCTCGGCAAGATGAAGGAGCGGCGCTATGGCCTGGTCATCTCCGACTGGAACATGGAGCCGATGACGGGCTACGAACTTCTCAAGCACGTGCGTGCTGACGGGGGCCTGTCGAAGACGCCGTTCATCATGGTGACGGCGGAATCCAAGACGGAAAACGTCATCGCCGCCAAGAAGGCCGGCGTGAACAACTACATCGTCAAGCCCTTCAACGCCCAGACCCTCAAGGGCAAGATCGAAGCGGTCTTCGCCGACTGAGCCGGAGCATAGCGTCGACGTCTCGGGCCGTTTGGCCGGCCCGGCGTCGTACGGGTGGACTGGGTCGTGGGTGGCCCTCAGGGGGACGTTGTGGCTGGCTATCGTAAAGTAGAAATTGATGCGCTCGTGGATCATCTCGGGCGCGGTCGCGCCCGCTCGGGCGCGCAGGACATCTCGCTTGG
>CALSBD010000304.1:0-4843 GCA_943373055.1 Rhizobium sp. Q54 | reverse complement strand
CGACCGGCTCGCCGTGCGGCCCGGTGGCGTGCTCGGGTCTCGCCGGCGGCGCGGCTCTGGTGGCGATCAAGTACACCAAGAACCCCAAGGATGTCGGCCGGGTGATGGACTTCCTCGCCCGCGAGGACATCGTCAAGGAGTTCTCCGAGCGCACCTTGTTCCTGCCCGCCCACAAGGGCGTGATCGCCAAGGGCAACCTCGACTTCAAGTCGGACAACCCGGCGGTGAAGGCGGCGTTGCAGAAGTTCGTCGCCGCGTCTGGCCAAATCCACCCCAACGCCGCCGCCCTGCCGGCGTGGAAGTGGGGCACGCCCTACTACGGCGCGCTCGTCAACCGCATCAGCCAGGTGATGGCCGGCGAGCTCAAGCTCGAGGAAGCCTTCGCGCGCATCGACAAGGACATCGCCGATCAGGTCGCCCAGGCGAAGTGATCGCGACGGTCTGACATCCCAAGGATCGGCGGCGCTCGCGCGTCGCCGGTCCACGGCGCGCACGGAGCAAGGCGATGCGACAGGCCCTCAATGCGGTCGGCCGGCTGGCCGTCGCCCCCTTGGTGGTGGCGGCGCGGCTGATTGATCGCCCGCTTCGATGGTGGCAGGCAAAAGCCGGCACCAATGGCATGGCCATGGTCTTCCTGGCCCCGAACATGATCGTGTTCGGCCTGTTCGTGTTGTTTCCCCTCATCATCAATTTCGTCTACTCGACCACGGCCGGCAACGCGCTGTTCCTGGCCGACCGCACCTTCGTCGGCACCGAGCAATATCAACGCCTGCTGACCTGCGACGACTACGGCAATCCCAACACCTGCCTTGAAGATCAATTCTGGATCGCGGTGCGCAACACGGCAGTGTTTGTCGTGTTCCAAGTGTCGCTGATGACCGTCATCGCCATGGTCACCGCGCTCATCCTCAATCGCGAGCTCAGGGCGCGTTCGTTCTGGCGCGCGGTGTTCTTCTTCCCCGTCCTGTTGTCCCCCGTCGTCGTCGGCCTGATCTGGCGTTGGATCTTGCAGCGCGAAGGCTTGCTCAACTGGATCCTGTTCCAGTTCGGCATGGAGCCCACGCTATGGCTTACCGATCGCTTCTGGGCATTCGCCGCCGCCATTGGCGTCTCGATTTGGGCCCATGTTGGCTTTTACGCGCTCATCCTTCTTGCTGGCCTGCAAGCCATCCCGAAGGACCTCTATGAGGCCGCCGAGATGGATGGCACCAAGCCGACGCGGGTGTTTTTTCGCATTACGCTGCCGCTTTTGATGCCCAACCTTTTGGTCGTGATCGTGCTCTCCTTGATCAAGGCGGTGCAGATCTTCGACGAGGCCTTCGTACTCACCGGCGGTGGACCGGGCACGGCGACGCTGTTCATGACGCAGTACATCTATGAGGTCGGCTTCGCCTCGGTGCTGCGCAACCCGGGTCTTGCCTCCGCCGCCTCCATCCTGATGGGTGGGGTGCTGGTGGTGCTCACATTGATCCAGCTGTGGATTTCCAACCGCAACGAACGCAAGGGACAACGCGAATGACCGCCGTCACCCGCTTCTTGTTCCGCCGTCGCGGCGGGGATCGCTGGCACTGGACCGACGTGGTCACCTGGGTGTGGCTGATCGGCGGCCTGATCTTGATGTTCGGCCCGGCCTTCTGGCTGGTCGGCTCGTCGTTCAAGTCGCCCGCCCAGCTCGCTGAGTTCCCGCCCTCAATCCTCCCCTATGTCACCCGCACCGCGGTGGTCGAGGGCCACGACAAGCCCTTGCCGCTGTTCAAGGTCACATTGCCCGATGGCTCTGAGCGCGTGCTGGCCGAGGTGCGCCGTCTGGGCACGGTGGCGCAAATGGTCGACCCGGCCAAGCCGGCCGAGATCATCCGCGTCAATATTCAAAACCGCGAGCCCGCCCGCGAGATTGGTTTTGCCTTTGAGAATTACACCGAGCCGTTCCTGCACTTTGATTTCTTGCAGTATCTGAGCAACTCCGTGTTCGTGACGACGGTGGCCACGATCATCACCTTGATCACCAATTCAATGGCCGCGTTCGCGCTGTCGAAATACAAATTCCGCGGCCGATCCGTGGTGATGCTGTTGATCCTCGCCACCTTGATGGTGCCGCTGTCGGTGATCCTGGTACCGCTCTATTCGATCATCAGCGCGGTCGGCCTGTTCAATTCGCTGTGGGGCGTGATTTTGCCCACGGTCGCCACGCCCACAGGCGTGTTCATGTTGCGCCAATACATGCTGACGATCCCCGACGAGCTGATCGACGCCGCGCGCATGGACCGGGCCTCGGAATGGCAGATCTACTGGCGCATCGTGTTGCCGTTGACCGCGCCCGCGCTCGCCGTGCTCGCGATCTTCTCGGTCGTCTGGCGCTGGAATGACTTCCTGTGGCCGCTGATCGTGCTGTCGCAGAAGGAGCTCTACACGCTGCAGGTGGGCCTCAACACTTATGCGGGCGAACTCAATGTGCAGTGGCACTTCATCCTAGCAATGACCGTCGTCACCATGATCCCGGTTGTTCTGGTCTTCGTCTTCCTGCAGCGCTTCATCACCACCGGCATCGCCGGCACGGGTCTCAAGTAAGGAGAACGGCCTTGGGTCGCATCACGCTGACGGGCCTGGGAAAATCCTACGGCGCCGTGACGGTCCTCAAGAACATCAACCTCGACATCGTGGCGGGCGAGCTCGTCGTGTTCGTCGGCCCGTCGGGCTGCGGCAAGTCCACGCTGTTGCGCCAGATCGCCGGCCTCGACAAGCCGACCGCCGGCACGATCGCGATCGACGGTCGCGATGTCACCACCGTGCCCGCCGCCGAGCGGGGCTTGGCCATGGTGTTTCAAAGCTACGCGCTGTATCCGCACATGACGGTGCGCCAGAACATGGCGTTTGGCCTTGAAAACGCGCATTTGCCCAAGCCTGAGATCGAAAGCCGCATCGCCGAGGCTGCCCGCATGCTTGAGATCGGCCAGCTTTTGGAGCGCCGCCCCGGCCAGCTCTCCGGTGGCCAGCGCCAGCGCGTGGCGATCGGCCGCGCGATTGTGCGCAATCCGACCGCGTTCCTGCTCGACGAGCCGTTGTCCAATCTCGACGCGGAGCTGCGCGTGTCCATGCGCGCCGAGCTCGCCGCCTTGCACGGTCGCCTCAAGACGACGATGATCTACGTCACCCACGACCAGGTCGAAGCGATGACGCTCGCCGATCGCATCGTGGTGCTGCGCGCCGGCAAGATCGAACAGGTCGACACCCCGCTCAACCTTTACAACAAGCCCGCCAACCTGTTCGTCGCCGGCTTCATCGGCGCGCCGAACATGAATTTCATTCCTGGTGAGGTGGTGGCAAGCGGTGCCGATGGCTTGCGCGTAATGTGCCTTGGCGGCGAGATTGTGCTCGTGCCCGCCCATCCCGACGCCGCCAAGCTCGGCGACACGATCACCGTCGGCATCCGCCCACATCATATGACCGCTGGGGGCCAAGGCGGCATCGCGGCGACCGTTGATCTGGTGGAGGCCTTGGGGGCGGAGACGGTGGTGCACGCCCATGGCCCCGACAACAAGAAACTCTTGGCCGTGCTGCCAGGCCAGCAAACCTTGACCCGCGGCGATGCGGTGCGCTTCGCCTTCCGGCCCGATCAAACCCATGGCTTTGACCGCGACGGACAGCGCCTGGCGGGCAATTGAGCGGCGAATGTCAACCGGTCACCGGCCCAAGTGCGCCTACCCCCATCGCCTGGGTGATGAAGGCCAACAGGCTCGCCCGCATGGCCGGGCTTTCCCGATGGCCAAGCCCGGCTTCGACATGCACGTGAAGCCGATCGGGCGTGGTTTGATAGGCGACCGTGAGCTCATCAAGCGCGCGATCGCGGGCCACCGGCGGCGTCAAGGGATCGTCAGCGCCAAGCCCGACCCATTGCGGTCGCGGACTGATGAGGCCGGCGATCGTCCCGTTCGATGCGACCGTCAGAAGGCCCGGCACCGTGAGGTAGGCGCCATGGAGGTCATGGGCGCCCGTCTCCACCAGTGCCGAAAAGTCTGCGAAACAACAGGCGTGGGCAACGAACGCCACATCAGCCCGCACCGCGCCGAGCCAATAGGCGAAGGTCGCGCCCATCGACAGGCCGTAGGCGCCCACCCGAGCGGCATCGACATCGTCGCGCGCCATCAGCCAATCGAGGCCGGCCGCCAACTCGCCCATCATGTGCCCGGCGAGCGAACGGCCCCGCCACAGCGCTGCCTTGGCGGCCGCACTTTCGCTCACCCCGGCGCGCGAGCCGAAACAGGGCAAATCAAAGCCAAACACGCAGGCGCCCAACCGGGCCAAATCGGGCGCGAGAGGTCGGTCAAACGCCGGGCGCCCCGCCACGAGCTCCTCAGCGCCCACCTCATAGCGGTTGCCGTGGGCGTGGATGTACAAAATCGCCGGCAGCCGCCCCTCCGCCGCCGCCGGTCGCCACAGATAGCCGCGCACGGCGCGATCGCCACCAATCTCGAAGGTGAGCGTCTCCAAAATGAGGTCGTCGCGTTCACTCAGCTGACGATCCCGCTCGACAAGACGATGCTGGCCCTGTTCAAACGCATCGTGCAAGACCGTCTTGATCGCCGCCGCATCCATGGTGCCCATCCCCCCGTTCAGGAGTGTTTCAATGTCCGCTCACGCTAACCTGTTCTCGCTCGCTGGCGAAACCGCGCTT
The DNA here is from genome assembly GCA_943373055.1 of Rhizobium sp. Q54. Lineage (GTDB taxonomy): Bacteria > Pseudomonadota > Alphaproteobacteria > Rhizobiales > Ancalomicrobiaceae > CALSBD01. Next base: position 171 of record CALSBD010000304.1, on the reverse strand, counting down.
GTCACCGGGGGCGCGGGCGGCATTGGTCAATCGATCGCGATTGCCATGGCGGCAGCTGGCGCCAAGGTCGCCGTCACGCAAAACCGCGCGCCCGCCACCGCCACGCTCGACGCCATCCACGCGGCCGGCGGCGCGGCGATCGCGGTCGCGGCGGATCTGGCGGCCCTTGAT
>CALSBD010000303.1:0-4870 GCA_943373055.1 Rhizobium sp. Q54 | reverse complement strand
GAACGCCGTGCCCGACGCGGACCGTCCACCACGGCGCTGCAGCTCGGCGAGCGCTTCGGCATAGCGCGGCATCGGCTTGCCGTCGGACGGCACGTGGACCGTCTTGCCATCGGGGAACACGCGAGCGAGCTGTTGGCGCGTCATGCGCGGCCAATGGCGAATGCGTCCCGTATCCAGGTGGGTAAAGCCCGAGCCACCATAATAGCCCACGCCCCCCACCTGCATGCGCAAGCCAATCGCCCGCAGCCGGTCGGGCGGCACGTCGGGCAGGAAGAAGTCCATCGCCCGGCCCTTGGTGTGCATGGACTCCTTGGCAACCCCGCGCGAGCGTGAGCGCAACATGTTGTTGGTCGCCGGCGAGCGATAGGACGACACCAGATGGATCGGCTGGCGCGAGCCGGATTGCCGATAGACCTCCCACACCAGGTCAAACAGCGCGGGATCCATGCGGATCACCTCGTTGCGTCGCCAGTCGCGCAGGAACTGGTTCATCTGGCGCACGCCCGCCTCGTCAAAGCGGCCATTGCGTTTGAAGGTGATGGTCGCGCGTTCGCCGGTATGGGTGTGATAAAACGACAGCGTGCGGGTTTCCGCGCGCGCCTCGCCACCGCCGCCGAGCCAAAGGCCGCCGACAAGTGCGAGCGCCATCGCGCCAAGGCGCGCCCTGGTCATCGCGCGCTCTGCCCGTCCCGGTCCCAGCCGGCGTTCCGTCGTGTCCAAAATGGTGCTTCCACGGTCGATCGCTGGCCCAGGCACACGCCCGCGCCGCAACAGGAGGGCCCCCACCCAGATCATTTTGGACCGGGTCGGTTAAGGGAAGCTTACCCTACTGCGGAAGGTGAAGAAAAGATGACCAAATGACCGCAATCGGTCGGTGTTTGATCGTGGTGAAGATTTCGTTGCAATCGATGGCTGATGGCACACGATGGCTTCAAGGCCTGCGTATTTTTAGGTATGACGACGCTATGTCGGATTCCTTTTCTCCCATCGAACACATTGCCGGGCCCGATGACGCGGGGCTGCTTGTCTTGGTCGACCACGCGCGCAACGCGCTGCCGGCCGAGTACGGCTCGCTCGGCTTGCCCGCCCGCGAGCTGGAGCGCCACATTGGCTACGATATCGGCGCGCGCGCCGTCGGGCTCGGCCTTGCCGAGGCCTTAGCCGCCCCCGCGCTAATGACGACCTATTCGCGGCTGTTGATTGACCCCAACCGGGGCGATGACGACCCCACGCTGATCATGCGGCTCTCCGATGGGGCGATCGTGCCGGGCAACCACCACGTTGATGACGCGGAGCGAGAACGGCGGCTCGCCCGCTTCTGGCGGCCCTATCACGACGCGATCCGCCAACAGCTGGATCGGATGGTCGCCTCGGGCCGACTGCCGGTGATCCTGTCGATGCACTCCTACACGCCGATCTGGCGCGGCCAGCCACGTCCCTGGCACTGCGCGGTGCTGTGGGACACCGATCCCCGCCTGCCGCACCACCTGCTCACCGGCCTCACAAAAGATCCCGCCATCATCTGCGGCGACAACGAGCCTTATGATGGGGCGCTGCGCAACGATACGATGTTTCGCCATGGCACCAGCCGTGGCCTCGCCCATGCCATCGTCGAGGTGCGCCAGGACTTGATCGCCAACGAAGCCGGTGTCACCGAATGGGTGGCCCGCCTGGTCGACGCGCTCACGCCCGCGCTGGCCGATCCCGCCTTGCGCCGGATTGAGAACCACGGGTCGCGCACCGGACCCGTGGTGCTGTGAGGCCCCTGCCTCAGACGTCCGCGAACCGGTACTCGGTGACCTGCCGATAGGTTTCCCCCGGCATGAGGAACGCGGACGGGAAGCCGGGCGTGTTGGGCGCGTTGGGAAAGCGCTCCGGCTCCAGGCACACACCGGCGGCATTGCCATAACGCCAGCCGTGCATCCCCTCCACCGGGATCGACATCTTCGCCCCATCGTAGAGCTGCAACAGCGGCTCAGTGGAGTGCACCTCCAAGGCGAGCCCGTTGCGGTGGCTTTCGAGCCGCCCGGCGAAGCGTGGCCGCCCATTGGCCGGCGCCAGCACGAACGCATTGTCGTAGCGCACCCGCTCGCCATCAGCGCCCACCAGACGAATTGGCCGCATCGCCCGGAAGTCATGCGCCGTGCCCGCCACCGCGCGCACCTCGCCGGTCGGGATCAGCTTGTCGTCCAGCGGCAAGAACGCGTCGGCGGCGATGCGCAAATGATGGTCGAGGATGTCGGGCGAGGAATCGAGATTGAAATAGCTGTGGGTCACGAGATTGCACACGGTGGGCGCGTCGGTGGTTGCTTCGATCTCAATCGACAGCACCCCGGGGCCGGTGATGCGATAGGTGGCGCTCACCTCCATTTTGCCCGGGTGGCCCTGGTCGCCATCGGCCGATTCCAAAACGAGGATCGCATGGCGCGGGCCGTGGTCGGCAATCGCCCACTTGCGCTTGCCAAAGCCGACCGGTCCGCCGTGCAAATGGTTGACGCCAAACTCCGTCGGCGGCAGCGTCACGCGCTTGCCCATCACCGTATAACCGCCGCCCGCGATCCGATTGCCAAACCGCCCGGCGATCGCGCCCATGTGGGAGGCGTATTGGCGATAATCAGGCAGGCTCGGCAGCGCGAGCACCGTCGGCTGGTACCCGCCGCGCCGCTCGACATCCAGCGTGCGGATCGACGCGCCATAGCCGATGACGGAGACCCGCAGGCCATCCCCCTCCAGATGCGCCTCCAGGACGTCGGAGCCATCATCCCAATGCCCAAACACCGTCACCGTCATAGTCCCTGCTCCCGCGCCCGCCGCCTGTGCAAACCTCTTCAAGAAAGACCTTAGCGTGGGCAGTCGGAAAAAGGAACGGAGGCAGCACACTCGAATCAACCGAAATACAACTTATAATGATATTTTAATAACTAAAAATTGTAATCGCGTCGACTTGACTATACAGCAAGCACATGTCAGTATTCGACTGTCGATCATCAGTCTGATCGACTTATATCACGAAAGGAAATTGAAATGAAAGTAATTTTACAAAGCAAAATTCGAGAAAATCTCATTTTTGATTTCTTATCAGAAACCAAGAAAACGAAACTTGATACGATTTCGAAAGTGGATTTGGCGAGTAAACATTTAAAAGGAAGGGAGATTGCATATCGAATTTCAAAATTATTTGAAAACAAGAAATGAGCCGCTCGCTGGCCAGCTCAAAGTGAAAAAGAGGATGACTGTTAGGATGCAACCGGATTTGGAAATGCCCTACCCCAACAGATGTTCGTCGATCGCTCATAGGATGAAAAACCCGCCCCATCCTGGGGCCTTCGTCCGGATGGAAGTCTTGGACGGCCATGAGTTGGGGGTAACCGAAGCCGCTAAGGTGCTGGGCGTGACGCGCCCAGCACTGTCGGCTTTCTTGAATGGGCGGTCCAATTTGTCGCCCGAGATGGCGTTGCGCATCGAAAAGGCATTCGGTCTTCGGATGGACACGCTGATGCGCATGCAAAACAGCTATGACATCGCCCAGGCGCGGCGGATGGAACACACCATCGAGGTCGCGCCCTATCGGCCGGCGGCATCCGACGACGCCGCGGTCGGTCAAGGCGAGTGAGACGCTCGCCCAATCGTCTGTCAAAAACGAGCCGCTAACGGCCGCTTCGCGTTGACAGGATCGTCTTGCCTGACTATAGACCCCGTGACTTTCGATGAGCGTGGCCTTGCCGCGCTCGTTTTCGTTCCACCTCTCGATTGGGCCGCTGTCGCATCGGCGCAGCCTGATGCCGAAAGCGGAAGCGCCATGAAGATCAAGAACTCGCTCAAGTCGCTGCGTACGCGCCATCGCGACAACCGTCTGGTCCGCCGCAAGGGCCGGGTCTACATCATCAACAAGACCAACCCGCGCTTCAAGGCGCGCCAGGGTTGATCCCGTTGCACGCTGGCCTTAGAGCGCTTTTCGATCTGATTGCATCAGATCGGCGCTCTAAATCTATGGTTACGCGTGATCTTTGCCCAATAACCGGTTTCCACTTATTGGGATCACGCCTTTGCCGTGACACGTCGCGTGCGTGAGCGCGCGCGGGAACGTGCGCCTGCGTGGTGATGATCTGACCGCTTCACATTTTCGTCGATTGACGGACCGCGGCTTCGATCGGCATGATCGAACCATGCGGTCCTTTTTTCATGTGCCCGGTTCGCGGGCGATTTCCTCTCCGGCAGGTCCCTCCTCGCGCGCGACAGTGCTCCGGGGTCTCGGTCTCGCGCTGATCCTTGGCCTCGTCGCCCCGGTAGCGGTCGCCCAGCAGGCCGCACCGCCCGAGGCGCCGGCACAGCCCGACATGCGCCCGTCCTTGCCGGGCGATCGGGTGATGCCGCCACCGCCGGAGGCGCCCGCCGTTGACCCCTCTTTGCCGCCCGGTGTTGATCCCCAGGCCGGGGGCTTGGCCACGCGGGGCGAGGAGACACTGGAGACGTTGTTCGCGCGGCTGCGCACCACCACCAAGGAAGACGAGGCCAAGACCGTCGCCAAGGTGATTGAGGCGCGACTGTTGGCATCGGGCTCAGACACCATCGATCTTTTGATGGCACGCGTCTTGGCGGCCATGGGCAACAATCAGCCCGCCGTCGCGCTCGATTTGCTTGATACCATCATTATGCTTCGCCCCGCCTATGCCGAGGCTTGGCACCGGCGTGCCAGCATTCAGTTCACCCGGCAGAACGTGGTCGGCGCCCTCACCGATCTAGAGCGCGCGCTCGCGCTGGAACCGCGCAACTTCAACGCCATGCGTGGCCTCGCGGTCATCCTGGAGCAGTCGGGCGACAAAAAGCAGGCACTCGCCGTCTATCGCCGCTACCTCGACCTGTGGCCAAG
>CALSBD010000302.1:0-4870 GCA_943373055.1 Rhizobium sp. Q54 | reverse complement strand
TCGACGAACTGGCGGAATGCGGCGCGCAGCTTGTCGAAGTCGCCATAGTGGTCGAGGTGTTCGGGATCGATGTTGGTGACGACCACGATGTCGGCCGGCAGCTTAACGAAGGAGCCGTCGGATTCATCCGATTCCACCACCATCCAGTTGCCGGCGCCCAGGCGCGCATTGGTGCCGTAGGCGTTGATGATGCCGCCGTTGATGACGGTTGGGTCCATGCCACCGGCGTCGAGCAGGGCGGCGACCATCGATGTGGTGGTTGTCTTGCCGTGCGTGCCGCCAATCGCGATCGCCGACTTGAAGCGCATGAGCTCGGCCAGCATTTCCGCGCGCCGCACCACCGGCAGCAGGCGCTCGCGGGCGGCCATCAGCTCGGGGTTATCGCGCTTGATCGCCGAGGAGACCACGATGACGCGCGCCTCACCGAGGTTTTCCGCCCGGTGGCCAACCTCGACCGGGATGCCCTTCTCGCGCAGGCGCTGGACGTTCGCGCCATCGGCGACGTCTGAGCCTTGGACACGGTAACCAAGGGTGTGCAGCACTTCGGCGATGCCGGACATGCCGATGCCGCCGATGCCGACGAAGTGCACGGGACCGATATCGCGGGGCATTTTCATGGGGGAAGACCTTTCAAAGACGTCCGCTGCGGCCGGCAATGGCCTGGACAAGATCGGCGAGCCGTTCGACCGCGTCGGGTCGGCCGGCGGCCTTGGCGCCCTTGGCGAGTGCGGCGAGGCGGTCGGGGGAGGTGACAAGCGCGGTGAGATCGGCGGCGAGCCGATCGGCGGTGAGATCGTTTTGGGCAATGACGACCGCGCCGCCCGCCGAGGCAAGCACGCGGGCATTGGCGGCCTGGTCGGCATCGAGCGCGAACGCATAGGGTACCAGAAGCGACGGCCGCCCGATCACGCCCAGCTCGGCAACCGTTGAGGCGCCCGCCCGGCCCATCACGAGGTGGGCATTGGCCATGCGCTCGGGCAAATCAACGAAGAAGCGGGCCAGCTCGGCCTTGAGGCCGAGGGCCTGATACGCCGCGTCAACGCGGGCGATATCTTCCTCGCGGCACTGTTGGGTGATGACGAGCCGCGCGCGCACGTTGGCGTCCATCGCCGCCACGGCGGGAGGCACCACGTCGGAGAAGTAGCGGGCGCCTTGGCTGCCGCCGAACACGAGGAGCCGGATCGGGTCGGTCGACGCCGGTGGGAGGTACGCGCGGTCGGCCACTTGGCGGACGGCATCGCGCACCGGATTGCCCGTGTGGGTCGCTTTCGTCTGCGCGTCGCCGATCTTCTCGGTGACGGCGAACGAGGTGGCGATCGCAGTCGCGCGGGCGGCGAGCGCGCGGTTCGCCCGACCCATCACCGCGTTTTGCTCGTGAAGTATGGTGGGCACGCTGCGAAACTGGGCGGCCAGCATGGGCGGGAAGGTGGGATAGCCACCAAACCCGACCACCACCGAGGGCTTCAGTCGCCCAAGTAAGCCATAGGCCTTGAGAAGCCCCGCCGACAGGTGGGTTGCCGAGCGCATTAGAGCGAGCGGGTTCTTGGAGCCGAAGGTGGCGGACGGCACGATGTGGACGGCGCGGGCGGGAAACGCCTTGCCGTATTTATCCGCCCGTTCGTCGGTCGCGAGGTCAACGGTTTCGCCACGCCGGATCAGCGCGGCGCAGAGCGCTTCGGCGGGGAACAGGTGACCGCCAGTGCCGCCGGCGGTAAGCAGGATGGGCGCGCGCATGGGGCCTCGCTTAGCGCGCGCTGGCGGGTTCGAAGGCGAACGGGGCGGCGAAGCGGGTCTGCGTGGCGCGCCGGCGGGTGAGCGAGAGCACCGCGCCCATGCCGAAGGCGACCGCGATCATCGACGAACCGCCATAGGAGATGAACGGCAGCGTCATGCCCTTGGCGGGAATGAGATGCAGGTTCACCGACATGTTGATCGCCGCTTGGATGCCGAACAACACAAGCAGCCCCACCGTCGCCAAGCGGACGAAGCCATCTTCCTCGCGGCTCGCGTGGGCGAGCCCGCGCAGCACCACGAAGGCGAACAGCGAGACAAGCAGGATGGTGACGATGATGCCGAACTCCTCGCCAAACACGGCGAAGGCGAAGTCGGTGTGACTGTCTGGGAGAATTTCCTTCACGGTGCCTTCGCCTGGGCCGCGGCCGAGCCAGCCGCCCGACAGGAAGCTGTCGATGGCGCGGTCGACCTGGTAGGTGTCGCCCTTCTCCGGATCAAGGAAGCGGTTGATGCGGCTGGCGACGTGGTCGATCGACACATACGCGAGGAACACCCCGCCGACGCCGACGACGCCAATGCTGGCGATCCACCACCACGACATGCCCGCCACGAAAAACACCGCGCACCAGGCGACCGCGACCAGCATCGTCTGGCCAAAGTCCGGCTGGGCGACGAGGAGCGCTACAACAATCGCCAACAGCACGATGGCGAACAGGTTGCCGGGGATTTCCGGCCGCTTGGCGTGCTCGGAGAACAGCCAGGCGACCAGGATGATGAAAGCGGGTTTGACGAACTCTGAGGCTTGCACGGTCAGACCAGCGATCGACAGCCAGCGCCGCGAGCCCTTGACCTCTTGGCCCAAGAACAAGGTGGCGACTAGCGCGACCAGCCCGACCAGGAACACCGCGAGCGCTGCCCGGCGCAACTGGCGGGGGCTTAAGAACGAGGTGGCGATCAACACGATGATCGCCGGGATGAGGAACACCGCGTGCCGCTTCACGAAGTGGAAGGCGTCCTCGATGCCGATGCGGGTGGCGACTGGAGGGCTGGCGGCGAAGGACAACACCACACCGATCACCATCAAGACGATGAGGGCGATCAGCAAATAGCGGTCAACCGTCCACCACCACTCGGCGACGAGGCTCTTATCGGTGCGACGCGGCATGGCGATCCAGTCCCCCTTTAGAAGTCCCCAGTCACAGGTCGACGGGCGTGACGCCCGGGCGGTCGATCACGAGGGCGCGGAACGTGTCGCCGCGCACCTCGAAATTGGGAAATTGGTCGTAGGACGCACACGCCGGCGACAACAGCACCACCGGCTCGTCGGCACTGTCGGCGCCGGCCTCGGCTGCAGCGCGGGCGACCGCGGTGGCAAGGTCCCCGCAGCGCTCGAACGGCGCGCCGTGGGCGGTGAGCGTGGCGGCGAATTCCTCGGTCGCGGCGCCAATCAGATAGGTCTTGGCGATCACCGGCAGAAAGCCCATCAGGCTCTCGATGCCGCCGGACTTGGGCTTGCCGCCGGCAATCCAATGGATGCGGCCAAACGAGGCCAGGGCCTGCGCGGTGCTATCGGCGTTGGTCGCCTTGCTGTCATTGACGAACAGCACCTTGCCCTCGCGGCCCACGAGCTTCATGCGATGGTTGAGGCCGGGGAAGGTCTTGAGACCGGCCATGATGGTGCGCGCGTCGAGCCCCAGCGCACGTACGGCGGCCGCCGCCGCCGCGGCGTTTTGCGCATTGTGCCGGCCCCGCAAGCTGATGATGCCGGTGAGATCGCCAATGATAGTGGCGGCTCCGGTGGACGCCTCCACCACATGGCCATCCTCGGCATAAACGCCATGCGCGAGCGGTCGGCGGGCGGAGATCCGCACCACGCGGCCACCGGCGCGCTCCAAGCGGTCCGCGATGGTTTGGCTCAGAGTGTCGTCGGTGCCGACGACGGCCGTTGCGGCCTTGGCAACGAGGCGCTCCTTGATGGCGGCGTAGGCCTCCATGGTGCCGTGGCGGTCGAGGTGATCCTCCGACAAGTTCATGTGCACGCCCACGGTGGGGTCGAGCGTGGGGGCAAGGTCGATCTGGAACGACGAGCACTCGACCACATAGGTGCGGCCGGGCTGCAAGGCGCCCAAGGACAGCACCGCGGTGCCGATATTGCCCCCCATATGCACGTCACGGCCGGCATGGCGCAAAAGGTGGGCAATGAGGGCGGTGGTGGTGGACTTGCCGTTGGTGCCGGTGATCGCGACGAAGTCGGCACCGTGCGCCACCGCGCGCCGCTCGCGGGCGAACAGCTCGATGTCGCCGATCACCTCAATGCCAGCGGCCCGCGCCTTCTTCACGGTCCAATGTGGCTCGGGGTGGGTGAGCGGGACGCCAGGCGCCAGGATCAGCGCGCTCAGCGTGCTGAAATCGACCTCGCGTAGGTTTTCCACCGCGATATCGGCCGCGGCGGCCGCGCGCTGGCTCGCCGGGCTATCATCGCCCGCGTGCACCGTCGCGCCACCGGCGATCAACGCCTTGACGGTCGCAAGACCTGATCCGCCCAGGCCGAAGACGGCGACGCGTTGCCCATGAAAGGTGGTGATGGGGATCATCCGGCGCGCCTCAGCGGAGTTTCAAGGTGGACAGGCCGATGAGGGCGAGCACCACGGCGATGATCCAGAAGCGGATGACGACTTGCGGCTCCTTCCACCCCAGCTGTTCGAAGTGGTGATGGATCGGCGCCATGCGGAACACGCGCTTGCCGGTCAATTTAAAGCTCGCCACCTGGATGATGACGGAGGCTGCTTCCAGGACGAACAGGCCGCCGATGATGGCAAGCACGATCTCGTGCTTGGTGGCGACCGCGATGGTGCCGAGCATGCCGCCGAGCGCCAGCGACCCGGTGTCGCCCATGAAGATGGCCGCGGGCGGGGCGTTGAACCACAAAAAGCCAAGGCCCGCGCCAATCACCGCACCGCATATGACGGCGAGCTCACCGGTGCCGGGCACATGGTGGATTTGCAGGTATTCGGCGAAGTTGGCGTTGCCCGATAGGTAGGCGATCAGCGCAAACGAGGCCGACGCGATCATCACCGGAACAATGGCAAGACCATCAAGACCGTCGGTCAGGTTCACCGCGTTGCCCGCACCAACG
>CALSBD010000301.1:0-4891 GCA_943373055.1 Rhizobium sp. Q54 | reverse complement strand
CGAGACGGCCGGCACGAAGGTGATGATGGTGAGAGCGATGAACAGCGGGATCAGCCAGGGCGTGATCGCCATCGTCGTGCGCTCGATGGACAGCTTCGCCACCCGCGACAGTACGAACAGGATCATGCCCACCGGCGGGGTCAGCAGGCCGATCATCAAATTGAGCGTGATGATGAGGCCCAAATGCACCGGATCCACGCCATAGCGCGCGGCAATCGGCATCAGGATCGGCACCAAGATCGTGATGGCCGCGATGGTATCGAGGAAGCACCCCACGATCAAAAGCAGCACGTTCACGATGATGAGGAACGTCCACCAATTGTCGGTCAGCGCGAACATGAAGTTGGAGAACAAAGCCGCCGCCTGGCTCACGGTCAATAACCAAGCGAAGATCGACGCCGCCGTCACGATGAAGAGCACCGAGGCGGTGGTTTCAATGGTGTCGAAGCTCGCCTTGGCCAACATCTTGAACGTGATGGTGCGATAGCGCACGAGGCCGAGCAAGAGCGACCAGATCACCGCCGCTACGGCGGCCTCGGTGGGCGTGAACCACCCCATGGTCATGCCGCCGATCAAAATGATTGGCGTCATCAACGCCATGACGGCGGAGAAATCGAAATACCAATCGAGCGCGATCAGCACCGCCAGCGCCAGCAACACTGCCATGTTGATCGACAGGCCGGCGCTATGCAGCAAATAGACGCTGACGGGGAAGGCGAACACGATGATGATTTCGAGCGACGCCGCGCCCAGCCGCCGCAGGCTGAACGGCGTGTCCGAGCCCCAGCCCTTGCGGTAGGCGAAGATGGCCACCGTGATCATCATCAACGCCATCATGACAATACCGGGCAAGATGCCGGCCATGAACAGCGCGCCAATCGAGACATTGGCCATCATCCCGTAGATGACGAACGGCAGCGAGGGCGGGAAGATCGGTCCCATGGTGGCCGACGCCGCCGTCACGCCGACCGCGGCTTCGATGGGATAGCCGTGGTCCTTCATCGCTTTGATCTCGATGGTGCCGATGCCGGCCGCATCGGCCAGCGCTGTCCCCGACATGCCCGAAAACACCACCGAGCCGACGATATTCACCTGCGCGAGGCCCCCCTTCATCCAGCCGACGAGGGCGAGCGCGAACGCATAGATGCGGCCGGTCACGCCGGCGATGTTCATGAGGTTGCCGGCAAATATGAAAAACGGCACGGCCAACAGCGGAAAGCTTTCCACGCCCGCGATCATGCGCTGCGCGGCGATGATGTCGGGGGCGACATCATAAAAGATGAGATAGAGGAGCGATGACGTCGCCAAGGCGACCGCCACCGGCGCACCGACAATCATCAACAAGAGAAACGAGCCAATCAGCAACAGCATGGTCAAGCTCCCGTCGGCGCAATGTCGTCGGTATCAAGCCGTGGTCCACCTCGGCGCATATCCCCGATGAAGACTTGGATAGCGCGCACAAACATCAGCGCGAAAGCGGCAAGCACGGCGTAAAACACGATGCCGCGCGGTAAATCGACGGTGACCATGCGCTCGCCGCCCACAATCGCCACATACCGCCAGAACAGCCACGTCGCGTAGCCGTAAAAGCCGATGGTGATGAGATCGACCACCAGCGCCAGCCAACGACCGATCAGCGGAGGCACCACGCGATAGATGAAATCGACCCTGATGTGCCGCGACAGCCGCACGCACATCGCCGCACCCATGAAGACGGTCACAATCAGACAGTTGGTCGCGATTTCTTCCGTCCACGCCAAGCTGTTGTTGAGCACATAGCGGGTGATGAACTGCAAGATGACGCAAATCGACATGCCCCAGAAGGCAAGCATGGTCACCCAGTCCTCGGCGGTGTGCATGGACAGATCCACCGACTGCGGTTCTTCTTCGAACGCATGGGCGATCTCTTCCACGGTGATGGGCTTGTGCGGGGTTTCCGCCATCGGCGTGGCTCCTCAGCGGACGGTCGGATGGAGGGGGGCGGCGCCCACACGTGTGCGCGCGTGACCGCATGCCCGGCCAGCGGGCCTGGAGATTAAAGCGGGGATCAAGGCGTCGCGGGTTGGCGAGGCGGGGTCCGTCGCACGCCCCATGGAGGTGGCAAGCGACGGACCCGTTAGGTCGGCGCGATCACTGGATCGCGCGGATGGCTTCCCAGTCGGCCTTGTTGTAGCCGAACTCTTCGAACGAGACCTTCTGCATGACGGTCTTCTCGAAGTCGGAGCGATCCACTTCGGTCACCGAGATGCCCTTGTTCTTGAACTCCTGGACGAGTTCCTTCTCACGGGCAACGATCTTCTTGGTGGCGCGCGCCGCGGCCTCTTGCATCACCTCGGTGAAGATCTTCTTGTCTTCATCCGACAGCGACGCCCAGCGCGACTTCGACACGATCGTGTTGAGGTGGTCGACAATGTGGCCCGTCAAAATGATGTGCTTTTGCACTTCATAGAACTTCTTGGCCTCAATGGTCGGCAGCGGGTTTTCCTGCGCTTCGACGGTGCCGTTCTGCAGGGCCAGGTACACTTCGGCGAACGCGATCGGCGTGGTGTTGGCACCGCAAGCGCGCGGCATGGCAAGATAGGCCGGCACGTCGGGCACGCGCATCTTCAAGCCCGCCATATCGGAGCACTTGCCGATGGGCCGGTTCGACGTGGTGTGGCGCGTGCCATAGTAGGTGGTCGCGGTGATGTGGTGTCCCGACGCCGCCTCATAGCCCGCTGTCAAGCGCTTATAGACGTCGCTCTTGGCGTACTTCAAAAGATGATCGCCGTCGCGGAAGATGAACGGGAAGTAGGTCACGCCAATCGGCTTATAGGACCGCGCGGCGAAGCTCGATCCGGAAATAATGATATCAACGGTGCCAAGCGTCAGGCCCTGGTTGATATCGCTTTCCTTGCCCAGCTGCGAGGCCGGGAACACGGTGATCGTGTAGCGACCGTTGGTGCGCTTGGCGATTTCTTCGGCCGCCCACACAGACTCGGTGTGGAAGGGCTCCGACGTCTCATAGACGTGCGCCCACTTCAGCGCGGTCTGCGCTAACGCAGCCGGCGCCGTCAGCGTGAGCGCGGCAAGCGCTCCGACGAGGGTCATTAGCTTAGAAGTCATGGTGTCCTCCCAGATTTTATTGGCTTTGACAGCACGGTGAAGCGCCTAACGGGCGCCGGAGACCTCCTTCGCCAGGACTTCGGGTTCGAAGCCAGGCGGGGAGAAGCTGGTGGAGAAGCGCTCCTGCGACTTGCGCAGGTGCGCGGCCATGGCGGCGCGCGCGCGCGCCGGGTCCCGGCTGGCAATCGCGTCGCGCACCGCACGGTGCTCGACCAACGCTTCCCGCCAGGACGAGGAGTTTTCAAAGTAGCTCGACAGCCGCGCGAAGAACGGCGTCATGCGCTGGTCGAACAGGTCGCCGACCACGCGCACGAGCACCGCATTGTCAAGGATCGCCGCGACGGTGGTGTGAAACGCCCGGTCATGGGCAAGCGTGGCTTGGCTGGGATGAGTGTCATCGGCCATGCGCGCGAGCACGGCGTCGAGATCGGCGATATCCTCAGGCACAGCCAGCCGCGCGGCTTCCTCCGCGATGGCGCTTTCAATAAACTCCCGCGCGCGCAACAGTTCAAACGGACCTTCGCCCATGGCCGGCAAGGTGGGAATGCGTGGTGGCTCGGCCACATAAATCCCCGACCCGACCTTGATACGCACGCGGCCTTCGACCTCAAGCGCGATGAGCGCCTCGCGAATGGTGGGACGCGAGATGCCCATGCGCTCGGCGAGCTCGCGCTCAGCAGGCAGCCGATCGCCGACCCGATACTCACCGGCGTCGAACAGCTGTCGCAATTGATCGGCGACCTGTCGATACAGCCGGTTCGGCGGGGTGATCGTCTCAATCGGCATGCGCCGCGCTCCCGGATCAGACCCCAGCCTCCCAACCGGTAAATTGGCCTGACCACTTGGCCGATACCAGCCGAACAAACCGCATCTGTCAACGGGGGATGACGCATGGTTTCGACAAGGCAGGGCTGATCGTTGCGCCGACCGGGTCAGGCGCGGATGGCGCGCCTCTCCTTGAGATCACCGCGCCCGCGCGCCGCAGGAATGACCCCGAAAGGTAGTTGCCCGTTCGAGCAAAACTACTTAGCGGCATGTTTTTTTGGGGGGCTTGCTAGCCCGTCACGGTTATTTTTAATGCGCCGGCAAATTTAAAAAGTCGTTTTTTGTCGGTCTTATAGTTGAAAACGAAACCCGACTTTGCGGTAGAGTCCGAAGGTTTCGAATGTTTCGATGTATTAAGGCGCTGTTTACTCGAATGCTCAAATTTTATGCACACAGCAACTGCCTGGGAGGGTTTTCAATGAAGCTCAACACAAAGTTTGTTTTATTTGTCGCAGCCCCCATTCTGATCACGTTTATCCTGTTTGCCAGCTATATTTATCTTGCAATTTCTGAAGTTGGCAAGAAGGGAGACGCTATCCTCGGCGCCAACAGCACGCAGCAAAAGTTCGCGCTGTTCCAAGACCAACTGGAATTGTTCATCGACAAAAGCGCCCAAATCAAATCGTCCAATGCGGCTCAGGTTGAAGCCGAGGTGGACGCGTCCCTGGAAAAGCTGAACGCCGATATCACCGCTCTAACCGAGAGCATTGGCGCCGAACGGGCTGCCCAAATGAGCGAGGCGCTAAAGGCCCTGCGCGATCCTATCCTTGAGACCGCTCGTATTAATGCCCGCGTGGATGAGCTGCGGTTCTTGATTGCACCGGTGATCTATCGCCTCGGCGGGGTGACGCAAACGCTGAGCGAGCGGCTGAAGGCGTCAGCAGTGGCGGACACCGTGGCAGCTGCCGAAGTCGTGGAGCAGGCCGCAACCCAGGTCGCCAATGACGCCATTGGCGCGTTC
>CALSBD010000300.1:0-4896 GCA_943373055.1 Rhizobium sp. Q54 | reverse complement strand
CACGGGTCTTGGCGCACGTGCCGCGGCAGCCGCCGCAGCGCGTCGATGGGCTGCAGGATGGCGAGCCGCGCCTCGGTCGCCGCCCACGCGCCCATCAAAGGCCCGCGCCAGTCGGCCGGCGTTTCGGCCTCGCCGAGCACGCGCGCGATCATGTCGGCCTGTTCGCGGGCCATCGCCACCCGCTTCGCCTTGCTCGGCTGAAACGTGAACGACCCCGCGTGCGCCCGGTAGCGATAGATGACATCGTCTACGACCACATGGGTGGGGGCCCGGCGCGCCATCTTCAACAGGAGATGCCGGTCCGCGCCGCACGGATAGGCCAGATCAAAGCCGCCGACAGCAGCGTAAAGGGCGGGCGAGAAGAACCGCGCGTTGATGTCAACCGCGCCCAAAATGAGTTGCCGCGCGTCAAGCGCTCGGTCGGACGGCGCGCCCGAGACCGCGACATGCCCGCTCGCCTCATCCCACAGCTGCGCACCCGCGCTGATTAGCTGCGCCGTCGGATGGGTCTCGCGCAGCTGAAGAATGCGCGCGAGGCCACCGGGGAGATACCAATCGTCGCTGTTCAGGAGCCCAACAAGCGCGCCACGCGCCGCGCGGATGCCGATGTCCATCGCGTCATAGATGCCGGTGCCAGGCGCATCGATCAGACGCGAGCGACCAAGCTCACGCACCACGTCTTGCGTGCCATCGGTGGACCCGCCATCGACGACAATGTGCTCGATATCGTCGCCGTGCGCATTGATACTAGCAATCGATGCACGCAGCATGTCGCGGCGGTTCAAGACCGCCGTGACAATGCTCAGGCGAGGTACGACCGGCCCGCTCACATCAGCCCCTTCGTGCGTGCGCCTTACCGTTGACGTTAAGGCCTACGATGGCACGGCAGGGCAAGACAAGCCCGCAATTTGGTACCGCCTCCGCACGCAGCGATGCGCCGAGGGCAGACGCGGCACCGAGGCAGCGCTTACCGGCACCGCACGTCGCGGCGGGTGCGGCCGAACTCGTCGCTGTAGAACACCACCCGGCAATCTTGGCTGCGGAAGCTGCCGTAGCTGCCTTGGGGCGGGAACGGACGCAGCGCGCCAATCGGCGGCAACGGCCGCAGCCGGGCCGGCTCATCATCCAACCACTCGCCATTGCGGTAGCGCGGGCTCACCCAACGCCGATCCCGCGATGGAGTGTCGGGCATATAATAGATCGGTCGACCCCAGGACTCATAGCCGGCCAGCCGCGGGGTGCGCACCAGCCGATCGGGCCGCCGCACCGGTGCTTCCACATCAACCTCGACGTCCTGATCAAACCGTTCGACGCGCGCCGTTTGCTGGCGGCGGTTGGGCTGCGGCTTGCTGGTGATCTTTGACTTCGGCCGGGCCTTGGGCTTGGGCACTTCGGCAATCGGCCGCTCGGCGGCGGGCGGAGTGGCGGGGGCAAGCGCGGCCGGGGCCGGCGGCGTTACCGGTGTCAGCACGGGCGCGGCCGTGGCCGCACGCGGCGCGTCAACGATCGGCGGGGTCGCCGCGATCAAGTCAGAGCCCGACGGCGCGACCGGGGTGAAATCCACTTTCGGCGCCTCAGGGGTCGCCGCCACGATCGGCGCGGGGGTCGGCGCGGGCGCCGTCACTGTGGTTGCCGCCGCTGCCGGCGGGGTCGACGGCGCGTTGGGTGCGGCCGGGTCTTTTTTGGAGAGGTCGATCACCCGCACGGCCGGCGGTGGCGGGGTCGCCGGTGTCGCGGCGGTGGCGGCCGGCGCGCTCGGCGCGGTGGCGGTGGGCTCAGCGGCGCGTGGGGGCACCGGCGTACCCGTGATGTAGGGCAGCGCGCCGCCCGTCGTCGACGGGCCGTTCGATTGCGCATGGGCGATCGTTGCCGTGGATAAGCTTGCGATGAGCCCACCGGCAATCACCCAGCCTGAAACGCGTACGCCTGCGACCATGATGTCCCTCATTCCCGCTCAAAACGCCCCCAAGCGTCCCTCGCCGTGCGCCAGCCGTGCCAGCCGAACACGGCGACACCATGGCCTGCGGTTCCTGTACGTCGCATGAACACAAGCTTAACCATTCCGTCCTTTCCTGAGCCACGTCGACGTCCTGTGCGAACGCGCCATTGAGTCGTGTAGGCACCGCCTTCGGCTTTTTGCCGTCGTTCCCGTTTCGGACTCTCCCGACCGATTCGCGAAGCGGTTAAGGTCTGCGAATCGGTGCGTTCGAGTGGGGTGGTCGGGCGTCAAAACTTTTCATCATAACTTTAGGGGACCTTCGGCATGTCGGGCCATGGACGAGGGCGTTGGGTGGCAATGAACGAGGATTTTTCGCGCGCGGTGGACACCTCCACCCTGTCGCGCCGCCTTCGATCCCTTAAGGCTGCGACGTCCTCATTCGCTCTTGCTTTCGCGGCGGGCGGCGTGGCGGCGGCGCACGCGCAAGACGTCGCCGTGCCCGCGTTCGGCTCCCATGAGGTGGTGCTCTCCTCGACCTTAATGGGGGTGCTGGCGATCGCCACGGCGTGCGCCATTGGCCTCATTCGCGCGCGCGCCCGCGCCGAGGAAGCCGTCACCCGGCTCAATCGCCAAAGCAGCGAAAACCGCGCCCGCATTGATCTTCTGGAAGGCATCCTCGACACCGATGACCAGGTGGTGGTCAGCTGGGGTGTGAATGACGCGCCCCTCGTGAGCGGCCTGTTGGATGATCGCGCCCGCGCCCCCCGCGGTCGGGCGGAATTTCTGGCGTTCGGCACCTGGCTGACGCCGGAAGCCGCCGCCGATCTGGAGCGCGCGTTGACCGCGCTCAGAAAGCGCGGTGAGGTGTTTCAGCTCTCCTTGCCCACCCGCTCGGGCACCCATTTGGAAGCCGTGGGTCGCACCGCGGGTGGCCGCGCAGTGGTCCGCTTTCGCGATTTGACCGGCGAGCGGCTGCGCTACGCCGAGCTCTCCGAGCGCCATCGCCGGCTTGGTCGTGACGTGGAGGCCATGCGCGCTTTGCTGGAGGCGATGCCCGCGCCGGTGTGGCTCAAAAGCGCCGACGGTCAGCTGGCCTGGATCAATGCCGCCTACGCCCAGGCCGTCGACGCGGCCGATCTGTCGGCAGCGGTTGCCTCGGGCACCGAGCTGCTCGACGCTCAAGGCCGCGCCCGCATCGTCCAGGAGCGCGCTCGCGCGCCCGTGGGCCGCGCCACATTCCCCATCGTCGTCGCTGGCCAGCGCCGCATGTTCGATGTCATCGAAGTCGGCTCGGCCAATGGCACGGCCGGCATCGCCGTTGACGTCTCCGAGCTTGATCGCACCCGCTCCGAGCTCAAGCGGACCATTGAATTCCACGCCCGCACGCTCGACCAGCTGGCGACCGCGGTCGCCATCTTCGGTGCCGACAAGCGCTTGCAGTTTTATAATGCCGCCTACCGCGCCCTGTTCGGCCTGGATGCCGGCTTCCTGGATGGCGGGCCCGATGATGGCGTGGTGCTCGATACCTTGCGCG
Source organism: Rhizobium sp. Q54 (assembly GCA_943373055.1). GTDB lineage: Bacteria > Pseudomonadota > Alphaproteobacteria > Rhizobiales > Ancalomicrobiaceae > CALSBD01. The sequence goes on along the minus strand of CALSBD010000300.1, from coordinate 1,423 downwards.
CCGCCCGCCGCTTGCCCGAGCAGGCTGATTGGCGCTCCTGGAAGCGCGAGATCCTGTCCGCCTATCAGTCAGTCGAGGCCAAGGAGCATTGGTGGCATCTGCCCGATGGCCAGACCTTGCGTGTCATCGCCAACCCGCACCCGCAGGGCGGCGTGACCTATGTGTATGAGAACGTCACAGAACGGCTAGATCTGGAGAAGCGCTATAACGCGCTCATCCGCGTGCAACGCGAAACCCTCGACCACTTGGCCGAGGCGGTCGCCGTGTTCGGCTCCGATGGCCGCCTGCGCCTGTCAAACCCGGCGTTTGCCACCATCTGGCGCCTTGCTGAGACGACCCTCGCCGCCAAGCCGCACGTCAATGATGTGATTGCGTGGTGTTCGGCGCTGCATGACGATGCCGATGCTTGGGTGCGTCTGCGCGCCGCCGTCACGGGGCTTGCGGACAACCGCACCCGCGCCAATGGCCGCATGCTGCTCAAGAACGGCTCGGTCGTCGACTGGGATTGTGTGCCGTTGCCTGATGGCGCCACCATGGTCACCTTCATCGACGTCACCGACAGCGTGAATGTCGAGCATGCCCTGCGTGACAAGAACGAGGCGCTGATTGAGGCCGACAAGATCAAGACCGACTTCGTCGGCCTTGTGTCCTATGAGCTGCGCTCGCCGCTCAATGTGATCTCCGGCTTTGCCCACCTGTTGGCGGATCCCAAGATCGGCACGCTCAACGACAAGCAACTTGAATACGCCGACCACATCCAATCCTCGTCGGAGAGCCTCAGGACCCTCATCGACGACATCTTGGAGATTGCCGGCATCGACGCGGGCATCATCAAGATCGAGCCCGAGCCGGTCGACACCCAACCGCTCGTCGGCAGCGTGTTGGAAGCGCTCAAGGACCGCGTCGCCGAAGCGGGCCTCCTGGTGGACGTGCGCATCGCGCCGTTGGCCGGCACGATTACCGCAGACCCCAACCGCCTGCGGCAGATCCTCTATAACCTCGTCTCGAATGCCATCCGCTTCTCCCATCCGCGCGGGCGGGTCGAGATTGAGCTGACGGCCGAGGAGCGTGAGCATGTGCTCACCGTGCGCGACACCGGCAGCGGCATCCCCGCCGACCAGCTCGCCTTCGTGTTCGACCGCTTCTACACCCGTCGCCAAGGCCAACGGCGTGGCGGCGCAGGGCTCGGCCTCGCCCTCGTCAAAAGCTTTGTTGAGCTGCACGGGGGCTCGGTGGCGATTGAAAGTGCGGAAGGGCAGGGCACCGCAGTGACCTGCCGGTTTCCGCGCACCCCGACCGACCACTTGACGACCACGGCGGCCTGAGCGTGGTCGCGCATCGGGCGCCCTTGGATCGGCGGCGCCCCGCGCGCCCGCTCATAGGCGCGGCTCGACGCATCACCTTGCAAATAGCGGCGCGCGTC
>CALSBD010000299.1:0-4907 GCA_943373055.1 Rhizobium sp. Q54 | reverse complement strand
GGTGCACCAGATGTTGCCCTCCTGATCGCACTTCATCCCGTCGGGCAGCCCGGCGAGCAGCGCGTCGCGGATGCCAGCGGCAAAGATGCGACCGTTTTTGAGCGACCCGTCGGGCGCCACGTCAAACACGCGGATGTTCGCCTGTTCGGTATCATTGACGTAGAGCAGCTTCTCATCCGGGCTGAACGTGATGCCGTTCGGCTGGCTGAACATGTAGCGATCAACAAGCAACTGCGGCGCCCCGCCGCCCGGCGGGATGCGATAAACGCCCTGGAAGCCCAGGACGCGCGGCCGCTCGACGCCATAGTGCGGCATGCGGCCATACCACGGGTCGGTGAAATAGATCGCGCCGTCGGACTTCACGCAGATATCGTTGGGCGAATTGAGCTCACGGCCCTCGAAATGCGAGGCGATCACCTCGCGCCGGCCACTGGGGCCAATGCGGGCGACGGTGGAGGTGGCGTGCTCGCAGACCAGGAGGTTCAGGTCCTTGTCATAGGTCATGCCGTTCCCCTTGTTGGAGGGGCGCGCGACCTCGCTGACGCCGGTGCGATCGAGCCGCCGGCGGGTGTCGGCGGGCATGTCGGAGAAGAGGAGATATTGGTCGACCGGGTGCCAGATCGGCCCCTCGGTGAACGTGAAGCCGGAACCGGCCTGCCGGACAGGCGCGTGCTCGTCGATCAGGCGGCGGAAGGCGGGGTCAAGTGCTGTATGGGCCATGGCTCACACCGGAAACCAGTCGCGCCGCTGCACGGTCTGCGTGATTGGACCGGGCACTTGCATATCAAGCCGGCCGACCACCTGGCCGCGCTCGATCTTGGCCGGCTTGTCGTGAACGGGCAGCAGGAATTTCGAGGAGTTGAGGAGCTTCTTGATGGCCGCCTTCTCGGAGCGCTTAGAGCCAGCGTGGTTGCCGGTCACCTGCGGCTCGTGGAAATTGACCTGATAGAGCGGCTCCACGATCTGGTCGTTGAAGTCGTAAATCACGTCGCCGCAGATGGTCGCGCGGCCCTCGGCGGTCTCCACATGCACGTTCATGGAGCCCTCGGTGTGGGCGTTCGCCGCCTCCATCAACACGCCGGGCATGATCTCGACCGGGCCGGAGAGCTCCAAGTCCTCAAAGCGCAACGCGTGGCGGGTGTGCAGCCGCTCGATCAGGTGTTGGATATCGGGCTTGGGGTATTGCGGGTGCATGAGACCCGACACCGAGCACTCCATCTCGCGGCGATTGATCACCACGGTCGTGTTCATGGGGAAGTGATCGTCCTTGCCCGCATGGTCGATGTGGAGGTGCGTGTGCAGCACGTAGCGCACGTCGCCGACCTTGACGCCGTGCTTGGCGAGCTGCCGTTCGATCATGTTTTCATGGAACTGCAGCCCGCGCATGCCGAGCGTTTCCATGATCGCGTTGTCGCGATAGCCGGTGTCGACAACGATCGGGTATTGGCCGCCCAGGATGAGGAAGCCATAGACCGGCACCCGGCGCACCCGGCCGCAATCGCGGGCGAGCACCAGAAAGCTCGATTCCAGTTCGATGTCGCCGTAGTCGAGGATTTTGATCTCGAGGGCCATGGGTGTCGTCCTCCTCCTACAGCCGGTAGACCCGGCTTGCGGTGTCGTTGAAGATGGCGCGGACGTCTGTTTCCGAGAGACCAGCCGCCGCGCTCTGATAGGCGGCGTAGAGGCTCGGATAGTCGGTCCACAGTTTTTCGATCGGAAAGTTCGAGCCGTAGAGGCAGCGGTTGGCGCCCATCAGCCCAACGGTTTCGCCAACAATCCAAGCGATATGCGCGGGATCATTGCGATGGAGAAACGTGCCGAGCCCGGAGAGCTTGGCGTAAGCGTTCGGTCGTTTGGCATACCGCGCCATCGCCTCGCGCCAGCGGGCGCGGCCGGCGGACGTAAGGTCTTCCAACATGCCGGCATGTTGCAAGATGAACGGTACGCGCGGGCAGGCCTCCAACAGCTCAAGCGCGCCGGCCATCTGATCGGTGAAGATCTGCAAGTCGAACGAGAAGCCATAGTCGGCAAGGCGACCGATGTTCTTGTGCACCACAGGATCGCGACACAGATCCGCGTGGCGGGCGAAGCGATATTGAGGGTTTTCGTGCCAATGGAATTGCTGGCGAATGCCGCGCACCCGCGGCAGGCGGGCGAGCTGATCAAGTGCCGGGCGGGCGTCCGGCACGGTCATGTCGCAGTAAGCCACGATGCCTGACGGCCAGCCATGGGCGCGCGCGACATCCTCTAGCCAGCGCGCCTCGTCGACCGCGCGATCAACCGGCCAATTGGCCTGCACATAAACGGCCTTGGTGATGCCGGTACCGGACAGATCAGCGAGAAATTCCGGCATCAGATAGTCGCGCCGGATCGGCTCGTAGGGGCCGAAGATGCGCGGTTGCATCGGGCCCATCAGCCAAGGCAGGTCGGCCTGCCGCCAGACATGGAAGTGCGCGTCGATCATCGGGCGCGCCCTCCGATGATGGCCTTGCGGCCGAAGTCGAGGATCTCGCCCGCCATCGCGCCGGCCGAGCCGCCATCGCCGAGCCGGGTCAACAGCGGCAGGATCGCCTTCATGGCGCCGGTCTCGGGGCGATAGGCCGGATCGGCGGCAAGTGGCGACAGCCACAGCGTGGCAAAGGCGAGACCGCGCAGCTTGGTCATGGCGGCGACGAGCGCCTCCGGCCCACCGCGCTCCAGGCCATCGGACACAACGATCGTAACGGCGCCGCGCGCGAAGCTCGCGAACCGGGGGACGGAGAGAAACACGCTGAGCGCATCGCCAAGCCTGGTGCCGCCATCCCAGTCGGCGACGAGGCCGGACGCGCGCTCGAGCGCCGCATCACGCGACTTGAGCCGCAGTGCCGCGGTGACGCGGGTGAGCCTGGTGCCGATCGTGAACACCTCGACACGGTGCACGGCCTGCACCAGCGCATGGGCAAGCCGCAGCGTGGCGTCGGTGCCCGATTTCATCGAGCCCGAGACGTCGATCAACATGAGCACGCGGCGCTCGACGCGGGTGCGGCGGCGCGACGGGAGCCGGGTCAGTTCGCCGTCCTTGCGCATCATCTCGCGGAACGCCCGGCGCGGATCGGCAAGCGCGCCTTTGCGACCGGTCAGTCGACGTGACCGGCGGCGCGGCAAGGCGGCCGGCAGAGCGCGGCGAAACGCACTCAGCATCTGGCCCTCGTCGCCCCCCGCGAGCGCCCGCTGGAACAGGCGCTCGGCGCTGGTGGCTTCCGCGCCGGAGGGCTCCTCCTCGTCGGCGTCGGGCTCCAGCGCGAAGTCGCCGGCGTCATAGGCGTTGGGCAGGTCTTCCGGCTCGCCCATCATGGGGGCGGAGAACGCGCGGCCGAGGAAGACCGCGTCGAACACGTCGTTGAACTCCGCCGCCCGATCCGGTCCAGGCCCAAAGATCGCGTGCGCGGCGCGGCGGATGTCGTGGATTGTCGCCGGTCCTAACAGGCCGATGGCGGCCAGAAAGGACTGCGTCTGCTCGGGCGCGGCGGCAAAGCCGGCCGCACGCAAGGCAGGCGGGAAGGAGAGGAACACCGACAGCGCCCGCTCGCTCATGCCGCGCCCTCCAGCATCCGGTCGAGCCGGGGGGCGATGAAGGCGAGGTCGTCCTGATCCTTGAGCACCACGCCGATCGCGCGGGCGAACGCACGCGGCCAAGTGACGCCCTGCGCGTTGAGCAGCGTCGCGGCCTCGGCCCACTCCACCGTCTCGGCGACGCCGGGCGGCTTGGCGAGCGGTTCCTTGCGCAGCTTGTTGACGGCATCGACCACCTTGCGCGCGGTGTCGCGGGCAACCGTGGAGGCGCGCATCATGACGATCTCGGCTTCGAGCGCCGGGTCGGGATAGCCGATCCAGTGATAGACGCAGCGCCGGCGCAGCGCCTCGTGCAGCTCGCGCGTGCGGTTGGAGGTGAGAATGACAATGGGCGCCTCGATCGCCCGTATCGTGCCGCGCTCGGGGATGGAGATGGAAAAGTCGGATAGAAATTCGAGCAGGAACGCCTCGAACTCATGGTCCGAGCGGTCGATTTCGTCGATCAACAATAGCCGATCGCGCGGCGCTTGGAGCGCCTGCATGAGCGGTCGATTGATTAGAAAGTCATCTGAATAGAGGTTGACGTATTGATCACCGGCCTGCCGGATGGCGAGCATCTGGCGCGGAAAGTTCCATTCATACATGGCCGCCGACGCATCGATGCCCTCATAGCATTGCAGTCGCACCATCTCCCGGCCGACCACCGAGGCGAGCGCCTTGGCGGCTTCCGTCTTGCCGACGCCGGGCGCGCCTTCCAACAACAATGGCTTGCCAAGCGCCATGGCCAAGTACGCGGCGGTCGAGAGCCCCTCGTCGGCAATATATTGCGCCGCGCGCAAGGCGCGGGCGAGCGCCGCCGGGCTATCAATACCGACGATGGAGCGGCGCACCGACATTAGAGCTTCCGCCGTGGCTTGGCGCCGCCTTGCGCCTGAAGCGCGCGCAGCACCTTTTCCGGCGTCACCGGCAGAGCATCGATGCGGACGCCAACCGCGTCATAGACCGCGTTGACGACGGCGGGCAGCACGGGATTGGCGCACATCTCACCGGGCCCTTTGCCGCCATAGGGGCCATCGGGCGCCGGGCGTTCGAGCACGGAGATGTGGTGCGGCGCGAGATCGCCGGGGCCGGGCATCAGATAGGTGTTGAAATCAACCGGGCCATGATCGCGCGAGGGGTAATAGGGTTCCGTCGTCTCCCAGGCGGCGTGGCTCATGCCCATCCAGGCGCCGCCGCGCAGTTGCTGCTCGACAAGGCGCGGATTGAGCGCGCGGCCCACCTCATAGGCCGATTTCATATCAAGAACCGCCACTTCGCCGGTCTCGTCATCGACCTCGACCTCGACCAGCATCGCC
>CALSBD010000298.1:0-4920 GCA_943373055.1 Rhizobium sp. Q54 | reverse complement strand
GCAAGCTGTTGTCCGTGCAGATCCCGGTTTTGACCTGGTGGGCGCTCGCTTCCATCCTCACCAAGGCGGCCTCAACGCTGACGATTGTCGCCATCTTCGCGCTCGGCGCGTGGCTGCATGGCCGCGGCGAGACGACGGTCGGCGAGATCGTCTCGTTCGTCGGCTTCGCGACCTTGCTGATCGGCCGGCTTGATCAGATGACCTCGTTCGTCACCCGGCTGTTCTTCGACGCGCCTGCGATGCGGCAGTTCTTCGAGGTGCTCGACGAGACGGGCGATTTACCCGAAAAGCCCAACGCGCCCGACCTTGTGGTGTCGAAAGCCCATGTGCGGTTCGAGGGCGTCTCGTTCCGCTATGCCGGCGGACCGGCAGGGGTGGAAGGCCTCGACATCGAGGCGCTGCCGGGCCAGACGATCGCCATCGTTGGGCCGACCGGCTCGGGTAAGTCCACCACCCTCGCGCTGTTGCAGCGGGTGCGCGATCCGCAGGCCGGGCGCATCCTGATCGACGGGCAGGACATCAAGGACGTCAAGCTCGATAGCCTGCGCCGACAGATCGCGGTGGTGTTCCAGGACGCGGGGCTGTTTGACCGCTCGATCGCGGAAAACCTGCGGATCGGCAAGACCGACGCCACGGAGGCCGACATTCGCGAGGCCGCCGCCATGGCCGAGGCGACCGGCTTCATCAATGACAAACCGGGCGGGTTTGACGCCCGCTGCGGCGAGCGTGGACGTGCGCTGTCGGGCGGCGAGCGCCAGCGGCTGGCGATCGCGCGGGCGATCTTGAAGAACGCGCCGATCCTGATCCTCGACGAGGCGACCTCCGCGCTCGACACCGAAACCGAGGCCAAGGTGAAGCTGGCGCTGGATCGGGTGCGCAAGGGCCGCACCACCTTCATCATCGCCCACCGGCTCTCGACCGTGCGCACCGCCGACCAGATCCTGTTCCTGGAAGCCGGCCGCATTGTCGAGCGCGGCACCTATGACGAGCTCGTCAAACTCAACGGCCGCTTCGCCGACCTGATCGCGGCGGGCGAATTGAATGAGGCGATTGACGAGCCGGAGACCCTGAAAGCCTGACCGGCACACGGGGGCATCACGCCCACGCGATCCGCGCCTTGTCCTGCGGCTTGGCGTCAGGGGGGCGGATGTAGAGCGGCCGAGGTGGCGCGCCGAGCGGGGCGGTGCGGCCGAGGGCTGCGACCGCGGCAATTGGCGCGAAGGCCAAGGTATCAAGCACCTCCCAGGTGAGAGGGCCCTCATTGACAAGCGGAGCGCCGGAGCCGGCGAGCACCCACGCCCCCTGGGAGGGATCAAGCCGGGCGGCGACCTCGCGCGCCGGAGCGGCGAACGGCGCGTCAAGGGCGGTGCCGTCAACGCCATAAAGCTGGCCATAGACTTCGCCGCGCCGCGCGTCATGCACGATGGCGACGGGCCGACCCGCAGTTGCAGCGCTGATGTGAGCATGGTGGGCGTCGAGCGTGGTGACGCCAACGGCGGGAATGCGCAGCGCAAGCGCGAGGCCCCGGGCGGCGGCGACGCCCACGCGGATACCGGTGAATGACCCTGGCCCGACCGTGACCACCACGCGGGTGAGATCGCCATAGCCGACGCCGGCCGTGGCCAGGAGGGCTTCGAGCATCGGCATCAGCCGTTCGGCATGGCCGCGGCCGATCACCTCGGTCGTCTCAGCCAACAGGTCACCGTGCGGCCCGACGACCGCCGCCGCGCACGCGTCAAGCGCGGTGTCGATCGCCAGTAGCGTCATGGATCAGCCCCTTGGAGGGCCAGGCGATAGAAGAACACCATCGCTTGGCACCCGCCTCTCTCGGTATTCGCATGCTTGTTGGCGAAAACCGGCACTCCCGTTTTCGCAGCCTCATTTTAGGCGGCGCGCACTTCCTGCACGTCGGGCACGAAATGGCGCAACAGGTTCTGAATGCCGTTGCGCAGCGTCGCTGTTGACGACGGGCAGCCCGCGCAGGCGCCCTTCATGTGCAAATAGACGACGCCGTCCTTAAAACCCTTGAAGGTGATATCGCCGCCATCTTGCGCGACCGCCGGGCGCACGCGGGTGTCGAGGAGCTCCTTGATCGTCTCCACGGTCTCCGCGTCGGCCGGATCGAAGAACTCGTTGGCGTCGGGCTCGTTGGCGAAGGTGGCGACCGTCATGACCGGGGCGCCGGACATGAAGTGCTCCATGATTGCGCCCAGCACGGCGGGCTTGAGGTGCTGCCACTCGCCGTCGCTCTTCGTCACGGTGATGAAGTCGGACGCGAAGAACACGCCGACGACGCCGGGAACCGCGAACAGCTTCTGCGCCAAGGGCGACGTGGTGGTGTCATCGCCGAGCCGAAAATCGCGCGTGCCCTCATCGAGCACCACCTTGCCGGGGATGAACTTCAAGGTCGCCGGATTGGGCGTGGCTTCCGTCTGGATAAACATGGCGGCTCTCCTTCACGCCGGGGTCAAGGTCCGGCGGAACTGCTGTCATACCCGCGAACCTAAGCTTTCTTCCGACGTGTTCAAGCTGGAAATCGATCACACCTTCGGACCCCGTGCGACCCTGTGACCGGCGCGACGCCGCGTTGAGCGGTTTGATCTTCCCATTGGACGGGCTAGCGTGGGGAGAAATGGGTGAAGGAGATCGACCATGTCGCAAGACGCCGCCCCGCCAAAGGCCATGCCGGGCGCCATGCCGGGGCTGGTTCCCGAAGGCGCGCCGCAGCCAGCCGACTTCACGCCGATCGCTCTGGCGAAAAGCCTGCTGCGCTCCATCCGCGCCGGCGCGCTGGGCACGCTTGATCGCAACACCGGCCATCCGGTGACCACGCTCACGAACGTAGCGACCGATGTCGACGGTGCGCCGATCATTTTCGTTTCGGCCCTGTCTAGCCACACCGCCAATCTGAAAGCGGATCCTCGCGCCTCAATCCTGTTGGCCGAGACCGGCAAGGGGGATCCGCTCGCCCACGCCCGCCTCACCGTCTTGGGCGACATGCACCGGGTGGCGCCCGACGACGCGCTGTATCCCCGTGTACGGGCGCGGTATCTCAGCCGGCATCCGAAGTCGGCGCTTTATGTCGACTTCCCCGACTTCAGCTTCCAGCGGCTCACCGTGGTGTCCGCCCACCTCAATGGTGGCTTCGCGCGCGCGGCGGATCTCAAGGGCGCGGATCTTCTCACCGACCTGACGGGCGCGGACGCGTTGGTGGAAAGCGAGGCGGACGCGGTAGAACACATGAACGCCGATCATGCCGAGGCTGTGCGGCTCTACGCGACGCAGCTTGCCGGCGCGCATGCGGGCGCTTGGACGCTGACGGGCATCGACCCCGACGGGCTTGATCTGTTGCTGGGCACGCAGACCGCACGGGTGACGTTTTCACGGCGGGTGTCGGGCCCCGGCGTCTTGCAAAAAGTGCTCAAGGAGATGGCCGAGGTGGCCCGCGCGCGGGCCGCTTCAGCTGCGGATTCGACCAAAGACTAAATTCAGGTCGTTTAATAAAAACGTTTCACAAGTGTTGTTGGTATCGAAATCATTGACGCCCTAGCAAAGCGCTCAAAGTCTAAATCGATTGAACTTACCAAGATCGAACTACGACATAGGAATGCCTTGTTTTCAGCCGGCTATTACAATAGCGTCCGCGACCATCGCTGCGGACGGTCGGCACGCGCGAGCGATGTCACCACGGGTTCGGCGCTTGGGGCTTTCCTTGAGGGGGCTCACGCGTCGCCCTCGCGGACACGATTGGGGGCGGCATCCGGTTTCACACGAAGCCGGCGGCGTGATCCAAATCATGGCCAAGGGGTTAGACGTCGCGCACCGTTCGCATCGGGCATGGCTAGGCCTTCACTTCGAGGGGCCGGCTTCGGTTTTGGGAGACGACGTCCGTGACACAGACCGGGATCTGGAATCGCCACCATGACCTCAGCGCCCTTGGGCTTGAGGGGCTCGGCAGCGTTAAGTGGAACCTGTTGGAGCCGCAGCTTTATGAAGACGCGATCAGCCGTGGCGAGGCCCGCTTGGCCGCCGGTGGCGCGCTCGTGGTGGAGACCGGACAACACACGGGTCGCTCCGCGCAAGATAAGTTCGTTGTCCGCGATGCCACCACCGAGGCGACCGTGTGGTGGGACAACAACAAGCCCATGCAGCCGGCGCACTTCGATGTGCTCTATGCCGACTTCCTCGCCCATGCCAAGGGCCGTGACGTCTATGTGCAAGACCTGGTGGGCGGCGCCGACGAGCGCTTCTCGCTCAAGACCCGGGTCGTCACCGAATATGCCTGGCACTCGCTGTTCATCCGCAACCTATTGATCCGCCCCGACCAGGGCGATCTGGGGGCGTTCGTGCCCGAGATGACGATCATCGACCTGCCGTCGTTCAAGGCCGACCCGCAGCGCCACGGCTGCCGCACCGAGACGGTGATCGCCTGCGACTTCACCCGCAAGATCGTGCTCATTGGCGGCACGTCCTACGCGGGCGAGATGAAGAAGTCGGTGTTTACAATGCTGAACTTCCTGCTGCCGCCGCAGCGGGTGATGCCGATGCACTGCTCGGCCAATGTTGGCCCGGCGGGTGACTCAGCGGTGTTCTTCGGACTGTCGGGCACCGGCAAGACGACCTTGTCGGCGGATGCCTCGCGCACGCTCATTGGCGACGACGAGCATGGCTGGGGCCACGACGGCGTATTCAACTTCGAGGGCGGGTGCTACGCGAAGACGATCAAGCTGTCGCGCGAGGCCGAGCCGGAGATTTACGCGACCACCGAGCGTTTCGGCACGGTCTTGGAAAACGTGGCGGTTGACCCGGTCACCCGCATCCCCAACTTCGACGATGGCTCGAAGACGGAAAACACGCGCTGCGCCTATCCGCTGCACTTCATCCCCAATGCCTCGGCGACCGGCCGCGCGGGCCACCCCA
>CALSBD010000297.1:0-4925 GCA_943373055.1 Rhizobium sp. Q54 | reverse complement strand
CGGTCGATTTGCGGCGTGACAGCCACGCCCGCGTCAACGAGCCGGGCCCGCAGCGCCATCTCGGCCGCGTCATCAGCGACGGAGAAGGCGATGTGGTGGATGCGGCCGGCCCCTTGGCCCGCGCGCGGCACGCGGCGGTCCTCGACGATGTCGACCACATTGGCCTCACCCGTGCCGGTCGCCCGATAGCGGGTGACGGCGCCCTCTTGGCCGATCTTCTCGTAGCCCAACAGGTCGGTCAGGATTGCCGCGGTCGGCGCGCCATCGTGGAGCGTCAGGCTCACCCCGTGGAAGCCGCGCACGGCCACGTCGGCCGCCGTCTCAGCGGTCGTCCAACCCGCGCGCGGGTCATCCGCCCGCTCAACGAGCGCGAACACGAGGCCATCGGGATCGGTGGCGACAAGCCGCGTCTCGCCAAACAGGGTCTCCTTACGCAAGGTCTCCACATTGCGTGCGGCGAGCCGGTCCATCCAGAAGCCAAACGAGCCCTGCGGGATCGACAGCTGGGTGACATTCGCTTCCCCGGAGCCGGCCCGCCCGCGCGGCACGCCAGCCCAGGGGAAATGCGTCATGATGGTGCCCGGCCGGCCCTCCGCATCGCCGAAATACAGGTGATAGGTGCCCGGATCATCGAAATTGACGGTCTTTTTGACAAACCGCAGGCCCAGCCCGCGCGTCCAAAACTCATGCGTCCGCGTCGCCGACCCGGAGATCGCGGTGATGTGGTGCAGCCCATTGACGGGCGTATGGGTGGTCAAACTGGTCATGGCATCCTCCAAGGGGGTCAAGGCCCCAAGTCTTGCGCTGGGCCTGAAGATGGAGGATGCGCACCGGTGAACAAGCTGGCGCTTGGTGATCAATCGGGGCTGGAAACGTGAACAATGGGGTCCCGTGGCCATTCTTGGCTCAGCGTCGCCCCTGTTTGGCTTACGGCTCACCGACGATGACAATGTGCAAGGCGCGCGGACCATGGGCGCCCAGCAAGATCGTTTGCTCAATGTCGCCAGAGCGCGACGGGCCGGTGACGAAATTGACCGTGCGCGGCATCTCGCCCTTGCCGTGGGTGGCGCGGATAGTGGCGAGCGCCGTTTCAATGTCGCCGACGATCGATGCGGCTTCGACCACCACCACATGATGGTCAGGCAAGAAGTTAAGCGTCGTCGGATTGCTCGGCCCGGAGGTGAGCACCAGCGTGCCGGCCTCCGCGATCGCGGTCTGCGCGTGCGACAGGCCCACCACGTCGCGGCCGTCCGATGGGCCGACCCGCATATCAAGGTTCTTTTGCGAGTCCCACGGCATCGCCTCCAGTCGCGGATCGCGGCCGCGTCGGGCCTCTGCCGGCAGGTTCTTCGAACGCAAATAGGCCGCCAGCGCCGCCGGCACATCGTCGGCACTCGCCACCCGCTCCACCGTCGCCGATACCTTTTCCGCCATTGTTTGGAACAAGGCGAGCCGTTCGGCGGGCGCAAGTTGGCCGCGCGCGGGGATCACGCCCTTGGGCGGGCGCTGCAGGCGGTCCGTGACGGCCGCGCGGCGGCTCACCTCGGTACCCTCCACCCCAAGCGAGCGGCGGATCTTGGACAGGACGGTGGTGCGGTTCGACATGGTGATGGGATCTCAATCAGGTCTGGGGCGCCGCGGCGGATCGGCGCGAGGGCGATAAGCGGATCGGCGCGTGTCAGGCGCGCCGACGGGCCGCCCATTGCTGTTGGAAGGTGCGCCCCTCCGGCGCAGGCAGTTCGCGGTGCTTCGTCCAGCCACCGGCCAGCGGCAAGCTTTCAAACGACCCGCCGCGCACCGCGCCGATCCGGCCCAGCACGCGCATGGCAAGCCCGGTGGCGAATTGGTAAAGCTTTGGCCGCTTGGCGAGGAACGCCCACAGTCCAAGCCCCCAGCGCGCCACCGCGGGGTTCAGCGCGCGCTCGAATTCCTTCTCGCGCCAATGCCGCATCATCTTGGGCAGCGGGATGCGCATCGGGCACACGCTCTCGCAGCGACCACAGAAGGTTGACGCATTAGGCAAGTGCCCCGCCTTGTCGACGCCCCATAGAGTAGGTGTGAGCACGGCCCCCATCGGGCCAGGATAGACCGAGCCATACGCATGCCCACCGACCGAGTGATAGACCGGGCAGTGGTTCATGCACGCGCCACAGCGGATGCAGCGCAGCATGTCTTGGAACTCGGTGCCCAACATCGCCGTGCGGCCGTTGTCGAGCAGCACCACATGATACTCCGCCGGCCCATCGGGATCCTCCGCCCGCTTCGGCCCGGTGGAGAAGGTGGTGTAGACCGACAATTCCTGCCCCGTCGCCGAGCGGGCGAGCACGCGCAGGATCTGGCTCACATCCTCCAAGGTCGGCGTGATCTTCTCGATCGAGGCGATCACGATATGAACCCGCGGCAGGATTTGGGTGAGGTCGCCATTGCCCTCATTGGTCACGATCACCGATGTGCCGGTCTCCGCGATCAGGAAATTCGCGCCCGTGATGCCCACGTCCGCGGCCAGGAACGAGGAGCGCAGGATCGTGCGCGCCTCCGTCAAGAGCGTCTGCGCCTCGGCGAGCGAGCGCTGCGGATCGAGATGGGTATGCACCCGGCGGAAGTCCGCCTCAATCTGCTCTTTGTTGAGGTGGACGGCTGGCGCGATGATGTGGCTCGGCGGTTCGTTGCGAAGCTGGATGATGTATTCGCCCAAGTCCGTCTCGACCGGCTTGATGCCGTTCTCTTCCAGATAGGCGTTGACGCCTACCTCTTCGGAGATCATCGACTTGCCCTTGGTCACCGTCTTGGCGCCCGCCTTGCGGCAAATGTCGAGGATGATTTCGCGCGCGTCCTGCGCGGTCTCCGCCCAGTGCACGTGGCCACCGGCCGCCGTCACTTTCTCCTCATAGGCCTCCAGATAAAGGTCCAAATGCGCGAGCGTGTGGTTCTTGATGTCGCGCGCGCTATCCCTGAGGGCTTCGAACTCCGGCAGGAGGTCGACCGCTTTCTGGCGTTTCTCGATGAAGCCACGCTGAACATTGCCGAGCGCTTTCTGCAGCTGACGATCATTGAGCGCCTTGACCGAATTGCCTTTGAAGTTCGAAGCGGTGATCTGCATCAGTTGGTGTCCTCGTCGATGCGGGAAAGCCGCTCGATGATCTCTTGAAGGTCAGCGCTCGCCGGCGCGCCGGGAAAGAAGCGATCGTCACGCAGCTCGTCTGGCGTATAGGGACAGCGCGCGGGGAATGTAGAGCGAGGGAGATCGGTTTCTTCCATGGCATCACGCAAGGCAATGCGAAAAGCCTCGGTGACAAGCTCCAAGTCGCGGGCCGCGAGGGAAGGCGATTCCGTCTCAAGGCGACGCAGATGTTCGCGCTCACGCGAAACAGTCGCAATCCATGATCGCGTACGCCGGTCCGGCTGATACTGCCACTTGAGCAGATGATGGATGATCAACCGCCAGCGAGCGATGACTGCGCGACGTTCCCCCCGTCCCAAGGCTTCCAGCTCCTCCGCGATATTGTCCACGTCGAGGGTCTTGGGCGCCAGCGCGCGCACCAGCGCCGCCTGTTCAAACGCCCAGGCGTGGAAGTCTCCCTCGTAGCTGGCCGGAACCGCCGCTTCATCAGCGCGCGCCTTGCCGGTGGCACCCATCCTATACCTCTGGAGCCGTGATCCTCGATCAGGCACTCTGCATCCCGACCGCGCCTGAAAATTAGTGTAACGGGGGACCTAGCGGTTTCCAAGCGGGATGACCACGTGACGCCAGGGGCATGGCTCGTCCCGGAGGATTTGGTATGCAATTGACCATCAACGGCGTCGCGCGCGACGTGGGCGAGGACGGCGACCTTCCGCTTCTGTGGGCGCTGCGCGATCTCCTCGGTCTGACCGGCACCAAATTCGGCTGCGGCATCGCGCAGTGCGGCGCCTGCACGGTCCTCATTGACGGCGAGCCGACGCGGGCCTGCATCACGCCGGTCTCGGCGGTGACCGGGGCTGTGACCACCATTGAAGGCCTCGCTCCCACCGGCGTGTTGACGGCCGTGCAACGCGCCTGGATCGCCGAACAGGTGCCCCAGTGCGGCTACTGCCAATCGGGCCAGATCCTGGCGGCGACCGCGCTACTCGCCGTCACGCCCAAGCCCACCGACGCCGATATCGACGCCGCGCTGGCTGGCAATCTGTGTCGATGCGGCACCTATCCGCGCATCCGCGCCGCAATCCATCGCGCCAGCGCGCTCGCAGCGGAGGGCTGAGTCATGGGTCTGACCCGACGGGTGTTTTTGATCGCCGGCGCCGCGGCGGTGGGCGGGGTGGCGGTGGGCGCGTATCTGTATCGCCAACCGTTCGACAATCCGCTGACCGGGTTTGCGCCCGATGGCGTCGCGCTCAATCCCTATGTGCTCATTGGCGCTGACGGGCGGGTATCAGTGGTCGCGCCGCGTGCCGAGATGGGGCAGGGCAGTCAGTCCGCCCTGGCCAAGCTGGTCGCCGAGGAGCTCGACGTCGACTTTGAAGCTGTTGAGGTGCTGCACGGCCCGGCAAGCCGCGCTTATCTCAACTGGCGCATCCTTGGCATGAGCCTCCCGTTCGCGGAGGACGACAAGGGTCTTGTGGCTGAGACCGCGCGTGGCGCCATGCACGTGGCCTCCAAGGTCCTGGGTCACCAGATCACCGGCGGATCGACCTCCATCATCGATGGCTATCAGCCCATGCGCGAGGCCGGCGCGATGGCGCGCGCCCTGTTGATGGAGGCCGCCGCCGAGCGCCTGCGCGTGCCGGTCGGCACGCTGACGACCAATGCCGGCTTCGTGGTCGCGGGCGATCGACGCGTGGCCTATGGCGATCTGGCGCGCGACGCCGCGCGTCGTCCGGCGCCCGCGAATGTGTCACTCAAGCTCGACAGCGCGTTCAAGCTGATCGGCCACACCGTGCCGCGCAAG
>CALSBD010000296.1:0-4935 GCA_943373055.1 Rhizobium sp. Q54 | reverse complement strand
TCTCTTGTTCCAGACCCAGCCTGGTCTCGTGTGGGGCCTGATCGCGTCATTGTTCATCGGCAACGTGATGCTGTTGGTGCTCAATCTGCCGATGATCGCGATTTGGGTGAAGATGCTGAAAATCCCCGCGCCGCTGCTTTATGCCGGCGTGCTCGTGTTCGCGACCATCGGCACCTATGGCATCAGCCAGTCGCCAATTGATCTCATCATCCTCTATGCGGTTGGCGTCATGGGCTTCGTAATGCGGCGCTATGATTTCCCCACGGCGCCGGTGATCATCGGCATGATCCTGGGGCCGCTTGCTGAGCAGAACCTGCGTCAGGCGCTCACCATCTCGGCGGGCGATTGGACGGTGTTTCTCACCCGGCCGCTGTCGGCTTCGCTGTTGGCGCTTGCCGCCATCGCGCTGGTCGCACCACGTATGTGGGAGTTGATGCGCGGCCGGCCGCGACCGGAGAACGTGCCGGGCGATGCGTGATCGGTGTGGCGCGGTGCGCCCGCAATAAAGCAAAACACACGGTTTGAACGGGACGACGCAGCGTATGACCCAGCTTGTCATCGGCGTGGATATTGGCACCGGGTCGGCGCGGGCCGGGGTGTTTGATGTCACCGGGCGGTTGCTTTCGGCAGCCAAGGAGCCGATCGCGATTTGGCATGCGCCGGGCGGGATCGTGGAGCAGTCGTCCACCGATATTTGGCGCGCGGTCATTAAGACGGTCCGTGAAGCCATGGCGCTGGCGGGGGCGCGGGCTGAGGACGTGGTCGGCCTCGGGTTCGATGCCACCTGTTCGTTGGTGGTGCTGGATCGCGAGGCCCGCCCGCTGGCCGTTGGCCCATCGGAGGATGCAAACCGCGACATCATCGTGTGGATGGATCACCGGGCGCTTGCCGAGACGGCGGAGATCAACGCGGGTGGCCATGAGGTGCTGCGCTATGTCGGCGGCAAGGTGTCGCCGGAGATGCAGACGCCGAAGCTTCTGTGGTTGAAGCGGCATCGACCCGACACGTTCGCGCGCGCGGGCCATTTCTTTGACCTGTCGGACTTCCTCACCTTCAAGTCGACCGGCAGCCTTGACCGCTCGATTTGCACGGTGGTGTGTAAGTGGACCTACCTCGCCCACGAGGCGCGCTGGGATGATGCCTATTTCAACGCGATCGGGCTCAAGGAGTTTCCCGCCGAGGGCTATCGGCGCATCGGCACCACGATCCGCCCGCCAGCCGTGCCGCTGGGCGCCGGGCTGACCCCTGAGGCGGCGGCGGAGCTTGGACTCGTGGCCGGCACGGCGGTGGCGGCGTCCTTGATCGACGCTCATGCGGGCGCGGTGGGCACGCTGGGCGGCACCGGGGTCGATGGCGCGCCGGTCGATCCGTTGGCGCGGATTGCCTATATCTTCGGAACATCGACCTGCATCATGTCCGAGACCCGGTCGCCGACCTTCGTGCCGGGGGTCTGGGGGCCCTATTTCAGCGCGCTGCGTGACGGGGTGTGGCTCAATGAGGGGGGCCAGTCGGCGGCCGGTGCGGCGCTCGATCAGCTTGTGAAACTGCACCCGGCCCACGCCGCGGCAAGCGACGAGGCTGCCCGGGACGGGCTTGGCCTGCTCGATGCCCTGGAGCGGCGCATTCTGGCGCGAGTCGGTGCGTCGGAGGCAGCGCTGGAGACAGCGCGGCTGCACGTGCTGCCTGACTTTTTGGGCAACCGGTCGCCGCACGCGGACCCGCACGCTAAGGCGATCGTGGCGGGGCTTGATCTCGATAGCTCGGTGGAAAGCCTGGAGCGGCTTTATCTCGCGGGGCTGTGCGCGCTGGGCTACGGCACGCGCGAGGTGACTGAGGCGTTGGCGGCTGAGGGCGTGCTCACCACCACCTTGGTGGTGTCCGGCGGAGCGGCGAAGTCCGCCCTCGTGCGGCAGATTTTGGCGGACACCACCGGCTTGACGGTGGCGATCCCGCAAACCGCCGAGCCGGTGCTGTTGGGCTCGGCGATGCTGGGTGCCGTCGCGGCGGGGGTCTATCCCGATGTGCCCGCAGCAATGGCCGCCATGGCCAAGGACGCGGCGACGGTGTCGCCCGCCGGCGGTCGGATCGCCGCATTCCATGACGCTAAGCGGGCGGCGTTTGCCCGTTTGCGCGCGGTTGACCGTGATGTGCGGATCGACATGGCCGGCTTCTGACCGGTCTGATCACCCCATGCGCCAGGCGGTGCCGTCACTGATGACCGGGGTGAAAGACGAGCCGCCGCCGGTGACGACGGCGCCAAAGGTGACGGCGGTCGCGTCACTGACAGCCGCGCGGGTGCCCGCGCCCACCGTTCCTGCCGCCGGCAAGGTTGCAACCGTATAGACTTGATGGCGGACCGGGCCGGCCACGTGGAGCCGCGCGGTGGGCGTCGTGGTGCCCACGCCCAAGTTCAGCGACGCGGCTAGAAACAAGGCGGTGGTCAGCGCACTACCCGTGCGCAAATCCAAGCGCCAGTTGGCCGTGAAGTCGCTGGGGCCCACGAAGCTCTCGACGTTAAAGCGAAACTGCCCGCCCACTGTCCAAGCCGCACCGTCGAACGCGCGCACCGCCACGCTGCCGATGCCATCGCCGTTTTGCACCGGCGTGGGCATCTCCAGATCGCCGCGGCTTTTTTCTAATGAGATCGCGGAGGGATTGGTGGTGTTGTCGGAGCGCACGCCGGCGATGGCGTAGAAGTTGTTCGCCCGCGCGGTCACCGCCGGTTGTCCGGTCGAGTTGAACGTCATCATGCCTTGAACGGCGCCGCCATCGAGGCCCTGGGGGAACTGGGGGCGGCCGGTCAGGGGATTGACGCTGAGCGCCGTCTGGTAGGCGACGCCATCGGGCGAATCCTTTAGAGCGAAGCTGTCATCGCCGAGTGTGCCCAGGATGGCGCGGGTGGAGTAGCCGGTTTGGAACGCTAGGCTCGCGTCGCGCGCGGCGAGCGCCTTGTTGACGGCAAGGCGCATATGGCCGCTGCCGGGGGTGACGTCATCGTGGGAGAACAGGGCCGCGTCGGCCTTTACCGCGAGGCGATTGATGAGGTCGGCAATCGTGTTGACGCCGACCAAGGCGGCCGGATTGACCGAGGCGTCAAGCGCGGCCCAGGCGCTACCGGTCCAGGCGACGAAGCGGGCTTCATCAACCACAAACGCGATCCAGCCGGCGCCGGGGGGATAGGTGAGCCAGTCGCCATCCTGCCACGCGGCGATCTGGGTCGCGCGGCCCGCCCAGGCGTCGGTCGCGCCGGCGGCGATGATATAACGATCGCCCTCGGCGGGGTTGATTGGCGGCGCGGTGAGGTCGCGGTCGATGACGCGCAGGTGCACGAGCGCGTCGAGGACGCGCAGCGCCTCATTATGGGTGAGGTGTTTTTGCGCCTGGTCGGGCGCGATCAACGGCAAGGCAAGATTGGGCGTGAGGTCCATGGCGTTCGCTCCGGAAGGGATCGAACGCATTGTGGCGAGCACGCCAGGGCACGGGGATAAAGGCGCCCGCTATCCAACAAGCGGACCGCGCGGCGGCACTTGGGCTCGATTTAGAGCCCGAGCGCCTTCTTGACCCGGCCGTTGTGGCCATAGAGGTCGGAGCGCATCTGCAGCTTGCCCTCGTCATCCACGAAGGTGGTGAAGTAGGCGATGTGAACCGGCACCTTGTGGGTCATGCGCACCCAGCGTTCGGCGCCGCCGACCATGCTCTTCAGCGCCTTGCCGTTGATGTCCTTCTCCAGGCTCAACAGCGCGTCGGCGAAGGAGAACGGCTCGTGCACGCGCACGCAGCCATGGGACAGCGCGCGATAGTCTTGGCTGAACAGCCCGCGCGACGAGGTGTCGTGGATATAGACCGCGTGATTATTGGGGAACATGAACTTGATGTTGCCCAAGGCGTTGCCCGCGCCGGGCTTCTGGCGCACGCGCACGGCGCCTGGCGACACCGACGACCAGTTCACCGTGGTCGGGTCGACCTTCTTGGAGCCGACGAAGACTTCGTAGTTGCCTCGGTTGAAATAACCGCCACCCGACGCGGTCGCCTTGCCCATCATTTCCTTGCGGATGATCGACTGCGGCACGTTCCACGACGGGTTCACGACCATGTGGTCCATGAGGTCGGAGAAGATCGGCGTCTGGGTGTTGGGCTTGCCGACGATGACGCGGGCCTTGTGCAACACCTCATAGCCACGCTTTACGAACAGCGCGAACTCCGGGACGTTGACGAACACATAGTGCTCGCCGAGCTCGCGCGGCATCCAGCGCCAGCGCTCCATATTGGCGATCAGCTCGGGGATCAGCGCGCCGGCGTCGGGTGCTGCGGCGCTGGCGCCCGCGTTGAGCACGCTCACAGTCTGCGGGCCAATGTTGCCGGTCGGGCGCACGCCGTGCGCCTTTTGGAATTCGCGGACGGCCTCGACGAGGCTATCGTCGTAAAGATCGGCGGCATCTGACTGCGTCAGATTGAACCGCTCGCGCAGCAGCGCGACGCGGGCGTCGCGGGTGCCGGGGCGGATCATCGGGCCATCGGGGAAGCGTGACTGCTCGCGCGGCGCTTCCACGGCGGGCTGGGCGGCGAGCGCCTCGGCAAGACGGGCACGCAGGCGCTTGTAGCCTTCGTGTTGCGGATGGAACGCCAGCAGCGCGGCCTTGGGATCGCTGGCGGCGCTCAGCGCGCGCAAGGTCTCGATCGCGACCGGCTCGTGGCGATCCACGGTGATATTGGCCGAGATGCTTGCGGGGTCGACGCGGCCTTGCGAGGCGTGGCGGGCATAGCGCACCAGCGCTTCGGCGAAGTCGAGCTCAAAGCGAGCCAGCGCGTCGGCGGTCGCCTCGGGGGCAGCGACGCGGTAGGTCGCGCTGTCGAGGCCATCAAAGTGCGCTTCACCCAGCGTCGCCGCCAAGGTCTTGGCCGCGGATGTCAGCTCGCCGCCGGAAGTGAACACCG
>CALSBD010000295.1:0-4937 GCA_943373055.1 Rhizobium sp. Q54 | reverse complement strand
AGTCGGTGATCGGCAAGGAAGCGCGCGAGCAGATCGTCGCCATGGAAGGCCGCCTGCCCGACGCGATCGTCGCCTGCATCGGCGGTGGCTCCAACGCGATCGGGTTGTTCCATCCCTTCCTGGACGACAAGGACGTCAAGATCGTCGGCGTCGAAGCCGGTGGCCACGGTCTGCAGGTGGAGAACGGCCACGCCGCCTCGCTCAATGGCGGGCGCCCGGGCGTGCTGCACGGCAACCGGACTTATCTGTTGCAAGATGCCGATGGGCAGATCCTGGAAGGCCACTCGATCTCCGCCGGTCTTGATTATCCCGGCATCGGACCCGAGCACTCCTATTTAAAGGAGGCCGGCCGCGTCGAGTATGTCGCCGCCACCGATGAAGAGGCGATGGAAGCCTTCCAGCTGCTCACCCGCATCGAGGGCATCATCCCCGCGCTTGAGCCGGCCCATGCGCTGGCGCAGGTCATGAAGATGGCGTCGACCATGGACAAGGATCAGATCATCGTCATGAACCTGTGCGGCCGCGGCGACAAGGATATCTTCTCGGTCGCCGAGCGGTTGGGCGTGAGCATGTGATATCATCGTGTGGCACGACCTATGAGAGGTGAATGATGAGCGAGGAAACCGCTAATCTCATTCTTGAACATCTCAGGGGGCTTCACGCCGAGATCGCCGACCTCCGGCAAGACACGCGCGGCGTTCAAGGCCGGATCGACACCATGGAAGCGGAAATGCGCGGCACCGGCTACGGCATCTTCACCGCGCGCGGATCCATCGTGCATGACCTTCAAGAAATGAACGAGCGGATCGCCAAGCTTGAAACCGCCGCGTGACGAATTGGGGCTAACATCCACATGACCACCCGCATCGACACCACGTTTGCCCGCACACGCGCCGCGGGGCGCCCGGCGCTTGTGACCTTCGTCACCTGTGGCGATCCCGACTATGACACCTCGCTAGCGATCCTAAAGGCCTTGCCGGGTGCTGGGGCCGACGTGATCGAGCTGGGCATGCCGTTCTCCGACCCGATGGCCGAAGGCCCGCCGATCCAGGCCGCCTCCAAGCGCGCGCTGGAAGCCGGCATGACGCTGACCAAGGTGCTCGCCATGGTTCGGACATTCCGCGCGGCCGACGACACCACGCCGATCGTGCTGATGGGCTACTACAATCCGATCTATTCCTACGGCAATGAGCGCTTCCTGGCCGATGCCAAGGCGGCTGGCGTGGACGGGCTGATCGTGGTCGACTTGCCGCCCGAGGCGGACGACGAATTGTGCGTGCCGGCCATGCGGGCGGGTCTGAACTTTGTGCGGCTCGCCACCCCCACGACCGACGACAAGCGCTTGCCGGCGGTGCTCGCCAATACGTCGGGCTTTGTCTACTACGTGTCGATCGCGGGCATCACGGGCACCGCGGCGCCCGATACCTCCAAGGTGGCGGCGGCGGTGAAGCGCATCCAGGCGGCGACCGATCTGCCGATCGCGGTGGGCTTCGGTGTGAAGACCGCTGAGCAGGCGGCGGCGATTGGCGCCACGTCGGATGGCGTGGTGGTCGGCTCGGCGCTTGTGGAAGCCATCCGCTTGAGCCTCGATCCCCAGGGCCGACCCACGGACACGACGGTCGGCGCGGTCACCGATCTGGTGGCCTCGCTCGCTGAAGGGGTTCGGCGCGCGCGGGCGGCATAACGATCGACCTGCATCGGGGGGCGCGGCGGTGGCGGCTTGATGTCGCCATGATCGGACCCCACTTCAAAGCGACTGATTGGGCAAGCGAGAGGCGTCGCCGATGAACTGGATCACCGAAACCCTTCGCCCGCGCATCAAGGGCCTGCTTGGCGGCAAGCGCGAGATGCCGGAGAACCTGTGGATCAAGTGTCCAGAGACCGGCGAGATGGTGTTCCATCGCGATCTGGAGGCCAATCTGTGGGTCGTGCCGTCGTCGGGCTACCACATGCGTATGCCGGCCAAGAAGCGGCTGGAGACCTTGTTCGACGAGGGCGCCTATGACCCCATCAGCCTGCCGACGGTGACCGTCGATCCGCTGAAATTCCGTGATGAGAAGCGGTACATCGACCGTTTGCGTGACGCTAAGGCGAAGACCGGCGCGGACGACGCCATCCTGGCCGGCATCGGCAAGCTCAATGGCCGCACCACGGTGGCGACCGTTCAGGACTTTGAGTTCATGGGCGGCTCACTCGGCATGGCGGCCGGTGAAGGCCTGGTCGCCTCCATGATGACGGCCGTGCAGAAGAAGGCGCCCTATATCCTGTTCGCCTCGTCCGGCGGCGCGCGCATGCAGGAAGGCATCCTCTCGCTCATGCAAATGCCGCGCACCACCGTGGCCGTGCAAGCGCTGCGCGAGGAGCGGCTTCCCTATATCGTGGTGTTGACCAACCCAACGACAGGCGGCGTCACGGCGTCCTATGCGATGCTGGGCGACGTTCACATTGCCGAGCCCGGCGCGCTGATCGGCTTCGCCGGCCCGCGCGTGATCGAGCAGACAATCCGCGAGAAGCTGCCCGAGGGTTTCCAGCGCTCGGAGTATCTCTACGAGCACGGCATGGTCGACATGGTGGTGCCGCGCGGTGAGCTGCGCGAAACGCTCTCCCGGCTCACGGCCCTGTTGATGAAGGCACCTGCCGAAGTCGCCGCCCCCGTCGAGGTAAAGGAGCCTGAACTGGCGCCGGTGTCGGCGTGAGCGGGACGGACGTGACCGCTGATCTCGCCGGAGACGCGCTCCGGCTGAAAACCTTGCTCGACCGGCTTTTGGCCGAGATGCCACTGGGCTGGGACCTCGGCCTGGAGCGTATGCGCGCACTGATGGCCGGGCTCGGCGATCCCCAAAAGCGCCTGCCGCCAACGATCCATGTCGCCGGCACCAACGGCAAGGGGTCCACCACTGCGTTTTGCCGCGCGATCCTGGAAGCCCACGGCAAATCGGTGCATGTGCACACCTCACCCCATCTGGTGCGCTTCAATGAGCGCTACCGGCTTGGTCGCGTCGGTGGCGGCGTGCTGGTCGACGATGCGCGGCTGCATGACACGCTGGTGCGGGTGGAGGCGGTGGCGAAGCCCATTCACGCCACCTTCTTTGAGGTGATCACCGCGGCGGCGTTCGTGCTTTTCAGCGAGCATCCAGCGGACTATTGCGTCATCGAGGTCGGTCTCGGCGGTCGGCTCGACGCCACCAATGTGATCGAGGATCCGCTGGTGTGCGCCATCACGGCCATCTCGTTTGATCACGAGAAGTTCCTCGGCGACACCTTGCCCAAGATCGCGGGCGAAAAGGCCGGCATCATCAAGCGGGGCCGGCCGGTGGTCGCAGCCCCTCAGGTCGACGACGTGGCCGAGGTGTTTGAGACCGTCGCGGTGAAAAATGCGACGCGGCTCAGGCTCGGCGGTCAGGACTGGATGGTGCGTGAGGAGAACGGTCGGCTTGTCTATGAGGACGAGGACGGCCTGTTGGACTTGCCACCGCCGAAGCTGCTCGGGCGCCATCAATTCATCAACGCGGGCACCGCAATCGCGGCCCTGCGCGCGGCCGGACTAACGCTTGATCCCGAAGCGACTGCGCGCGGCGTGATGGCGGTGGAGTGGCCCGCTCGCATGCAACGCCTTGCCCCTGGCCCGCTGGTCAACCGCGCGCCGACCGGCGCGGAGGTGTGGCTTGATGGCGGGCACAATCCCGGCGCCGGCAAGGTGATCGCCCATGTGATGGGGGATCTGGAAGAGCGGGTCTCGCGGCCGTTGTTCCTCGTGGTCGGCATGCTGCAGACGAAGGACCCGGTCGGTTTCTTTCAAAGCTTCGCCGGCCTCGTGCGCCATGTCTTCACGGTTCCCATCAAGGACCACGCAGTCGCGCGCACACCACAGGATCTGGCTGAGATCGCCGGGGCCGCGGGCCTGTCGGCGCAGCCGGTGACATCCGTCGCCGAGGCGCTCGACTTCCTGCACCCATGGACGCTGGAGCCCGCTCCGCGCATCCTCATTTGCGGGTCGCTGTATTTGTCCGGCGAAGTGCTGGCTGAGAACGACCAACTGCCAAAGTGAGCACTTTGAGGTGGACGGGCCGCTGAGCGACCCGCCTACAGCCCCTTGACGGATGCTTCCGCGCAGAAGGCCGTAATGAGCGTCTTGAACCGCGCCGAACCCTTGGCGGCTTCCGCCTGGGTGTGGGCGTGCGAGAGCACCTCATCGGACATGCCGGCGGCCAGATTGGTGATCATGGACAGCGCGGCGACACGCAGGCCCAAATAGCGGGCGATGATGACTTCCGGCACCGTGGACATGCCGACGGCCTGGGCACCCAGGATGCGCGCGGCGCGGATTTCCGCCGGGGTCTCGAACGAGGGGCCGGAAAACCACATGTAGACACCCTCGGCGAGCGGGATGTCTTGACGCTGGGCGACCGAGCGCAGCCGCACCGACATTGAGCGATCATAGGCATCCGACAGACCAACGAACCGGCTGTCACCGCTGGTGGTGCCAATGAGCGGGTTGGCGCCCGCGAAATTGATGTGATCGGTGATCAGCATCACATTGCCAGGGCCGACCTCCTTGACCGTCGATCCAGCCGCGTTGGTGAGCAAGAGTGCCTCGGCACCCAACGCCTTGAGCGTCTCGATCGGCACCCGCATCTCACTGGCGTTGCCATGCTCATAATAGTGCGCGCGGCCGGCGAACACCGCGACCGGCAAACCCGCGAGGGTGCCGAGCACCACCGCACCCGCATGACCGGATACGCCCGAGCGAGGGAACCCCGGCAGCGCGGTGTAAGGAATGCGCACCGCGCCTTCCACCTCCTCAGCCAGCGGCCCCAGCCCCGACCCCAGCACCAGCCCAAGCTTGGGCGTAAATCCAGGCGCTTGGTCACGAATTAGGGCGGCGGCTTCGGTCATGGGAGGGCTCCAGCGAGCAACTTGAATTTGAGGCGACTCAC
>CALSBD010000294.1:0-4940 GCA_943373055.1 Rhizobium sp. Q54 | reverse complement strand
GAGGATGAAATGGTGCTTTGGATCGTCTTGGCCGCGATGACGGGCGTGGCCGCGCTGGTTGTGATCTACCCCTTGGCGAAGGCTGGCCGCGCGCGCATCACGGCGGCCGCGCACGAGGAGTCGGTCTATCGCGACCAGCTGCAGGAGATCGAGCGGGATGTGGCCAATGGCGTGCTCAGCGAGCGCGATGCGGACGCGGCGCGCACGGAAATCGCCCGCCGCTTGATCAAAGCCGCCCGCGCTGCTGAAACGGAAGGCACCAGCGCGGGTCGCTCGCTGGGTCGGGTGGCTGCCATCGGCGCGATCGTGGCGATCCCCGCGATTGGCCTTGGAACTTACATGCTTTTGGGCAACCCCCATTTGCCCGACCAGCCGCTGACCGCACGGCTTAATACGCCGACAAACGGACAATCGATTGAAGTGTTGGTCGCCCGCGTTGAGCGGCATTTGAGCGCCAACCCCAATGACGGCGAAGGCTGGAGCGTGCTCGGTCCGGTCTATCAGCGTATGGGCCGCCTCCAGGAAGCCGTGACCGCTTATCGCAATGCGATCCGGCTACTGGGACCCAATGCCGAACTTGAGACCCGTGTGGGCGAGACGGTCGCCGCGATGAATGCGGGCGTGGTGGTCGCGGAAGCGCGCGCAGCGTTCGAGCGCGCGGTCGCGCTGGACCCGCAGATGGTGCTGCCGCGCATGTATCTCGCCTTGGCGCTGTCACAGGAAGGCAAGTTTGCGCAAAGTGCGCAGGCGTGGCGCGCCCTGATCGCGCAAGGCACGGGATCGGAAGGCTGGATCGCCGAGGCGCGCAGCCAGCTCAAGATCGTCGAGGACCGGATCGCGGGGGCTGCCCAGCCGGCGCCTGCGGTGCCCGGCGCCAGCGCGGGCGCGCAGCCAGGGCCGAGCGCGGACGACGTAGCGGCGGCGGCCAACATGTCGGAGGAAGACCGGCAGAAGATGATCGAAACCATGGTCGGCTCGCTCGCCGAGCGGCTGAAGGCGCGCGGTGGCACGGCGGACGAATGGATCCGGCTGATGCGCTCATACCGCATGCTCGGCCGCGCCGACGAAGCCCGTCAGGCGGCCGTCGACGCCCGCGCGGCGCTCAGCACCGATCCGGTATCGCTACAGGCGATCGACGCGGCCATCCAATCGCTGGGGATTTCATTGTGAGGGCGTTCGAAGACGGCCGCAGACGGCCCGCGCGACGCTCAACGACGTCAGGAAGGCACCGCCCATGACACGTAAGCAAAGACGATTGACCCTGATCGCCGCCGCCGGCAGCGTGCTGGCCGTCGCCGTCGGCCTGGTGCTCTACGCGCTGTCCGGCAAGATCGCTCACTTCGTCACCCCCGGCGACCTGGTCGCTAAACCGCTGATCGGCCAGCAAATCCGCCTGGGCGGTCTCGTCAAGCAAGGCTCGATCGACCGCGCGGGCGGTACCACGGTGAGCTTCGTCGTGGAGGATGCGGTTGGCTCGGTGAAGGTGATGTACACCGGCATCCTGCCCGATCTGTTCCGCGAGGGCCAAGGCGTGGTGACGGAAGGCAAGATCGGTGAGAACGGCGTGTTCGTTGCCGAAACCGTTCTGGCCAAACACGACGAAAATTACATGCCCAAGGAAGTGGCCGACAAGCTCAAGGAGCAAGGCCACTGGAAAATGGGCGGCGACGCGGGCAAGCCGGCGGACGCTACGCCTAAGCCGTAAGGCGACCACAGGTAAGGACGGGCCAGGGGGCCACGAGGAGCGCGACGATGTTCGTTGAGATCGGCCACTACGCCTTGGTGTTGGCGTTTGCTTTGGCGCTCATCCAATCCACCGTGCCCATGTGGGGCGCGATGCGCGGCGACGCGCAGTTGATGGCGGTGGGCGGCCCCACGGCGCTGGCGCAGCTGGCTTTTGTGGCCCTGTCGTTCGCCGCGCTTACCTATGCCTATGTCCAATCAGACTTTTCGGTCATCAACGTGATCGAGAACTCGCATTCCCAAAAGCCGCTGCTGTTCAAGATCACGGGCGTGTGGGGCAACCACGAAGGCTCGATGTTGTTGTGGGTGCTGATCTTGGCGTTGTTCGGTGGGTTGGTGGCGCTGTTTAGCCAAAACCTGCCCGATACACTCAGGGCCAACGTGCTGGCCGTCCAGGCGTGGGTCGCGGTGGCGTTTTATCTCTTCATTCTGCTCACCTCCAACCCGTTTGCCCGCGTCGAACAGGCGCCGTTCGAAGGCCGCGATCTCAACCCGATCTTGCAGGACATCGGCCTCGCCGTTCACCCGCCGCTGCTTTACTTGGGCTACGTCGGCCTCTCGATTTCGTTCGCGTTCGCCGTGGCGGCCCTCATCGAAGGGCGCATCGACGCGGCCTGGGCGCGCTGGGTGCGGCCGTGGACGCTGGCGGCGTGGGTGTTCCTCACGCTCGGCATCTCGATGGGCTCGTATTGGGCGTATTACGAGCTCGGCTGGGGTGGCTGGTGGTTCTGGGACCCGGTGGAGAACGCTTCGTTCATGCCGTGGCTGATTGCGACCGCACTGCTTCATTCCGCGATCGTGATGGAAAAGCGCAACGCCTTGAAGGTGTGGACGCTTCTGTTGGCGATTCTCGCGTTTGCGCTGTCGCTTTTGGGCACCTTCCTGGTGCGCTCGGGCGTGCTCACCTCCGTCCATGCGTTCGCCACCGATCCCCAGCGCGGCGTGTTCATCCTGGCGATCCTGACGATCTTCGTGGGCGGGTCACTCGCCTTGTTCGCTTGGCGCGCGCCCATGCTGCAGCAAGGGGGCGTGTTCGCGCCGGTGTCGCGCGAAGGCGCGCTCGTCCTCAACAACCTGTTCCTGTCGGCGGCCTGCGCGGCCGTGTTCGTGGGAACGCTCTACCCGTTGTTCGCTGAGGCGGTGTTCGATCAGAAGATTTCCGTCGGTGAGCCGTTCTTCAACCTCACCTTCGGCCCCCTGATGATCCCGCTCTTGATGGCGGTGCCACTGGGGCCCTACCTCGCGTGGAAACGCGGCGACCTCAAAGGCGTCTTGCAACGCCTATGGCTGGTGTTCGCGCTCACCGTCGTCATCACGGCCGTGCTGGCCTATGCGAAGTGGGGCGGGCCGATCCTGGCGCCGATCTTGGCAGGTTTGGCGGTGTGGCTGATGCTGGGCGCGGTCGCGGACCTGTTGGAGCGCGCGAAGGCGGGGCGTGAGAGCGTTTCGGTCAGCGCACGCCGGTTGTTCGGCTTGCCGCGGTCGGTGTTCGGCATGGCGCTCGCGCATTTTGGCCTGGGCATGACGCTCCTTGGCATCACGGCGGAGTACTCCTGGAAGCAGGAGCAGATCGTGGTGATGAAGCCGGGCGAGGCGATCAATCTGGGCGACGGCACCATCACGCTCGCGGCCGTGACGCCGCGCACAGGCCCGAACTTCCAAGATCAGGTGGCGCGCTTTGTCATTCGCGAGGGCGGCGCGGTGGTGGCCGAGGTGGAAAGCGCCAAGCGTTTGTTCACCGCACGCCAGATGCCGACAAGCGAGGTGGGTCTCGTTACCCGTGGTCTGTTCTCGCAATACTATGTCGCGCTGGGCGAGCCGCAGGATGGCGGCGGCTGGTCGGTGCGCATGTACTATAAGCCGCTGATCTTGTTGATCTGGCTTGGCACCGTGGTGATGTCGCTAGGTGGGTTGATCTCGCTCACCGACCGGCGCTTCCGGGTGGGTGCGCCCAAGGCCGCGCGGGTGCCTGCCCGTGCGGCCGTACCGGCGGAGTGAGACCCATGCTGCGACGCCTTTTCTCCCTGCTCGCGCTTCTGGCCGTGCTCACCGTCCCTGCCGGGGCGGTGCAGCCGGATGAGATCCTCAAGGACGCGGACAAGGAGGCACGGGCGCGCGCCATCACCTCCGAACTGCGCTGCATGGTGTGCCAAAACGAATCAATCGACGATTCGAACGCGCCGCTTGCCCGGGACCTGCGGCTTTTGGTGCGCGAGCGGATCGTGGCGGGAGATACGGACGAGCAGGTTTTGGAGTTTTTGCTCGCCCGCTATGGCGAGTTCGTGCTTCTGCGCCCGCTGTTCACCTTGCGCAATGCGGTGCTGTGGCTCGCGCCCTTCGGCTTCCTGGTGCTCGGTGTCGTGATCATTCTCAGCACGGGTCGCCATCGCCGCCGCCAAGAGGTGGTGCCGCTAACTGACGCCGAGAAGGCCGAGCTTGAGAAGGTGCTCAGCCGCAAGACCTGAGCGGTTTCTAAAAGGCTTTCCCCTCCCCGCCCGCGCCCGTCGCGGGCGGTGGCTTTTTGAGGCCCTCACTGCCATGTGATGAGCCGCGCGGGCGGTTTGGCCGGGTGAGAGCCGCACATTACCAAGCTTTAATGGTGTCGACAGGCCGCTGTAATCTGGCGTCTGGCATCTCCTTGAGCCATCGAACACAGGGCGCCCCGGGGGGCTTTCCCGGTTCCAAAGGTTTCAGGAGTGAAGAATGAGCGACGTTTCGACCCCGAAGACACAGTCCGCCAAGCGCCGCGGCGCGCTCTTGGCCGGTGTTGTCTCGCTGGGCCTGATTGGCGTCCTGGCCGCTGAGGCCGTATTCGTGCCCGGTGGCCAGGCCGTGGCACAGCAAGCCGTCACCGTTCGGCCGATTTCCACCCAGACCGCGGCGCCGTTGTCGTTTGCCGACGTGGTTGATCGGGTGAAGCCGGCGGTTGTCTCCATTCGCGTGCGCGGCGAAGACCGGGCGGCCAGCTTCGATGGTCCGCCTGATTTCGAAGGCTCGCCGCTTGAGCGCTTCTTCCGTGAGTATGGCATGCCGCGGCCCGATGGCCCGCGCGGCCGCAACAGCCCTGGCCGACCGGTCATGGGCCAAGGCTCCGGCTTTATCATCTCTGCCGACGGCAAGATCGTCACCAACTACCACGTCGTGAAGGGCGCGAGCGAAGTCACGGTGGTGATGGACGATCAGCGCGAATACAAGGC
>CALSBD010000293.1:0-4954 GCA_943373055.1 Rhizobium sp. Q54 | reverse complement strand
CCTGGAAGCCGACGGCGCCCCGCCGGTCAAGCCCGATCCGGCGCGCTTGGCGCGGTTTGACCAGGAAGAAGACGATGACCGCGTGGCCCCGCCCGCGCGCCCCGGGCTCACACCCCCAGCGATGGAGCGCCGCGAGCCCACGGCGTCCTTCACCCCAGCGCCGACCGCCAACCCGGTCGCCCGGCCGCCACTCAATGCGCCCGATCCACGCCGCGCGCCGCCTCCGACGTTAGAGCGCGCCCCGGTCCCCGCGGCCGAACGGCCCGTGCCACCCAGCATCGCGGCTCCGGTTGCGCCACCACCCGTGGCGCCGCCTGTTGAGCGCGCGCCTGATCCGCTGCCGGCCGGCATCTTGCCGCCCAACGCCCCCGCACGGGAGGCAAGCCGCCTGGAAGTGGGCGCCAAGACCGCACTCTCGTTTATTGATCGGCTCACGGGCGACAAGCGCGCCGCCGCTTCGCCCGAAGCACCGGCCCCGCGCGGCGCCATGTCCCGCGACGATATCCGCAAGCTCCAGTCGACCTTGTTCGAGCTGTTGGAGTGCAAACGCATGCTCGATCAGGCGCGCGGCTGAGATCGGCGGACCCGATGCGCGGATCGTCGCGCTGTCACGCAGAGCGCGTAATATTGACGACGATGCCGATCGCAGGGGGCCCTATGATCACGCGTGCGCTGAGCTTCGGTCTGGTTTTCATCGCGCTCCTGGCGCTGTCGTCGGCCGCCCGCGCGGTCAGTGACGACAACTCAACGCTCAACAATGATCCCGAGTACAAAACCGCCGCTGACTTGGTGGCCGCCGAGCGCTGGTCGGAGGCGCTGCCGGTCTTGCTCAGCCTTGAGGCCGCAATCAAAACCTCGGCGGATATCTACAATCTCTTGGGCGTCACCTATCGCAAGCTGAAGGATTATCCCACCTCTAAGCGCTACTATGATCGCGCGCTTGAGCTTGACCCTCGACACCTCGCGACCCTTGAGTATCAGGGCGAGTGGTATCTCGAGACCGGCGATGTGGAGAGCGCCCGGCGCAATCTCGCCCGGCTACAGACGCTGTGCGGCAGCTGTTCGGAATACCAACACTTGGCTGAGGCCATAGAGCGCGCTGCGGCGGCGCGCTGATCCACTCTCAAGCCGTCAGTGCGCGCTTACGGCGTGAGCACGACGCGTCCGACGATGTGCCCCGCCGCCAAATCTTGCAAGGCAGCTTCTGCCTCGGCAAGCGGGCGAGTGGCAACTGGGATTGGCGCCACGGTGCCCGAGCGGACCAGCTCAATCATCTCAAGCGCGTCCGACAGCGGGCCGACATAGCTGCCTTCGATGGCGATGGCCCGCATGGGGAAGAACGGGATCGGCATGCGCAGCTCGCCGCCAAACAGGCCAACGACCACCACTTTGCCGCCCTTGCGCAGCGCGCTTTGCGCGAAGTCGAGCGAGCTTTCCGCGCCGGCGAAGTCCACGGCGCCATACACCCCGCCAAACCCTTTGAGGACCGCTTTGCGAGCGGCTGCGTCCGTAGGGTCAAACGCGGCAGCGGCTCCGGCGGCCATGGCGAGATCCCGCTTCTGAGCCGACACGTCGGCCACGATTGGCGCGTGTGGCAACATCGCCTTGGCGAAGGCAAGCGCCATCATGCCCACCCCGCCCAGGCCAACGATGAGAACGGGACCGCGAAGGGCAAGACCGCCGAGGCGTTTGAGCGCCGAATAGGCCGTGAGCCCGGAGCACATATAGGTGCCCGCCAACGCGGGCGAGATGCCCTGAGCGTCGAGAAGATAGCGCGGATCGGGGATGACGACGTGATCGGCATAGCCCCCATCGACCTGAATGCCGAGCTGGCGGGGCTTGGCGCACACATGCTCGTCACCCGCCGCGCAGGCCTCGCAGGTGCCGCACCCAATCCACGGATAGATCACCCGGCGCGACCCGATCGGCGGCGCGTCATGCGCATCTGGACCAACGGCGACCACCTCGCCCTCGATCTCGTGGCCCAGCGTGAAGGGCAGCGCCCGACCGCTGGTGACATCGAGATGCCGCCCGCCGCCGAGGTCAAACTTGCCCTCGCGAAGATGCAGGTCTGAATGGCATACGCCGCAGTGCCGCACCCGCACGACCACCTCGCGCCCTTGCGGATCCGGCAGCGTCGCCTCCGTTGCTTCCAGCGGCGCGCCGTAGGTGGTGATCGATCGGCGACGCATCAGCAGCGGCATGGGGATCTCCGTCGGCCAGGAAAGGGCGGTTTCGGCTACGCTCAGGGAAACACACCCAGATGGTCGATGCCTAAGGTTTCGGGGAAGCCGAGCATGGCGTTCATGTTCTGGATCGCTTGGCCCGAGGCCCCTTTGACGAGATTGTCGAGCACGCACAAAAGGATGGCCCGGTCCGGCTGGCGATCGGCACACACCGACATATGCACCATGTTCGACCCGCGCACATGCCGCGTCTGCGGCACCGCGCCAAACGGCAGCACGCGGATAAACGCTTCGCCTTGGAACCGCTGTGCGAGGATGTCCGACAAGTCGCGCGGCGTCTTGCCGTTGACGCAGCGCACATAGATGGTAGCGAGGATGCCGCGGTTCATCGGCACCAGATGGGGCGTGAAGCTTGCCACCACCGGCCGGCCGGCCGCGGCGGAAAAGCCCTGGTCAAGCTCGGCCATGTGCCGGTGATGCCCGACGCCATAAGCGTGGAACCCCTCGGAGACCTCGGTGAAGAGGTTTGCTTCCTTGGCCGATCGCCCCGCGCCCGACACACCCGACTTGGCGTCGGCG
This sequence comes from Rhizobium sp. Q54, assembly GCA_943373055.1. Lineage (GTDB taxonomy): Bacteria > Pseudomonadota > Alphaproteobacteria > Rhizobiales > Ancalomicrobiaceae > CALSBD01. The sequence continues at coordinate 2,189 of CALSBD010000293.1, read as the reverse complement.
ATGATGAAGTCCGGATCGATTGCCTTGGCTTCCAACAGCGGGATGACCGGCAATTGGCAGGCCGTGGTGTAGCACCCCGGATTGGCGACCAGCCGGGCGCGCTCGACCGCCGCGCGGGCGAACTCGGTGAGGCCATAAACCGCCGTCGCCTGCAGCTCGAGCGCCTGATGGGCGTGGCCGTACCACTTTTCGTAAGCCGCCGGATCAGCAAGCCGGAAGTCGGCGGACAGATCGACGATCTTCACCCGTTCCGGTACTTCCTTGAGCACGGCCTGCGTGGTGGCGTGGGGCAGGGCGCAAAACACGAGGTCGATGGTCGCCCAATCCACTTCGGCGATGGTGACGAGGGGCGGCAAATCAAAGCCGATGAATTGCGGGAACGCCTGCGCCATGGTGGTGCCCGCCTTGCGGTCCGCCGTGAGCGCGGTGATCTTCACCTTCGGGTGGCGAATGAGGAAGCGCACCAGTTCGGCACCGGTGTAGCCGGAAGCACCCAGGATGGCGACGGAGACAACATCAGACATGACACACTCGAGGGCTGGCGGTCGGAAGAGGGACCCCGACCGAACCGGTCAGGGCGTTTGGCCGCGCTTTTCGGCCAGAAGGCCTATGTAGGTCAATGCCACGGAAGAGGCAGCGATCGCGGTGATATCAGCATGATCATAAGGCGGCGACACTTCCACGACGTCGCCACCCACGAAATCGACCGCCGTTAACCCGCGCAGAATCGACAGCGCTTCGCGGCTGGAGAGGCCGCCCGCCACAGGCGTGCCGGTGCCAGGCGCGAACGCCGGATCGAGCGCGTCAATATCAAACGTCATATAGGTCTTGCCGCCGCCGACCCGCTCCAGAATCCGCTTGATGGTGCCGCGAATGCCCAGGTCATCGATCTCATAGCCGTGGATGATCTCGATCCCGAAGGTGTCGGGTGCATGGGTGCGAATGCCGATCTGGATGGACCGCGCCGGATCGATCAAGCCCTCCGTCACCGCGCGACCGATGAAGGAGCCATGGTCGACCCGATCGCCTCGCTCCGGCGACGAGCCATCCGCCCAGGTATCCTGGTGCGCGTCGAACATGACGAGCCCGAGCGGCCCGTGAAGCGCGGCGTGTGCCTTCAGGAGCGGATAGGTGACCGAATGGTCGCCGCCAAGCGAAAACAGCTGGCAGCCGCTTTTGAGGATATCGCCGGCTTGCGCGGCGAAGGCCGCATGCGCCTCCAGCGGCCGACCGTAGTCATGGCTGGCATCACCATAGTCGATCACCGCGAGCGTATCGAAGGGATCGAAATGGAATGGATACTGCGGGTCGCAATCCAGGATCACCGACGCGCGCCGGATGGCTTGGGGTCCAAAGCGCGTGCCCGGCCGATTCGAGACCGCTTGATCAAACGGGATGCCCCAGACGACGAGATCAACGCCGGTCAGATCGCGGGTGTATTTGCGCCGCATGAACGACAACACGCCCCCATAGGTCGGCTCTGGATCGCCCGAATACAGGTCGGTGCGCGTGATCGCCTGGTCGGTCGGACGGGGGCGTAAGGGATCGTTGGAGAGCTCAGCCATGGCGTGTCGGTCCAGCTAACGAAGGTCGCGACCCTAGCGCGCTCGACGATCAAGCGCCATCCTGTTGGCGCACCGGTTCGACCGCTCTCACTGTTATAAGATAACAGACTGACAAATCGATTGAATTCGACTTTCATGGCACGACGGACCGCGCCGACGATGCCGCGCGGGCGGGCAACTAGGGGGTAAGGTCATGTGTCTTCCAGGTACTGAGGCGTTCTTGCTGAAGCGCTTGTCGCGGCGCGGTTTTTTCAAAGGCGCGGGCACCGCTGCCGCCGCGGGGGCATTGTTCCAGGCCTTGCCGGCCGCTCCGGCCGCCGCGCGCCCAGCCTCCGTCACCTTCACGAAGGTGGTTGACCTCACCCACACCATGAGCCCGGAGTTTCCCACCTTCTTCGGTGTGCCCGGCATCGAGATGCAAAAGCAGTTCGATTTCGCCAAGGACGGATTCAACCTCAATTGGTGGCGCATTGTCGAGCATGCCGGCACCCACATGGATGCCCCCATCCACTTCTCTAAGGACGGCGCGACGATCGACAAGATTCCCGCCGATCAATTGGTGCTGCCGCTCGCGGTGATCGACATCACCGCCAAGGCGGCCGGCAATGCCGATGCGCAAGTGAG
>CALSBD010000292.1:0-4968 GCA_943373055.1 Rhizobium sp. Q54 | reverse complement strand
CTCGCCGGGCTCGATCTCGCGGATGAGGCGAGCGCCAATGATGTCGAGTGCGCAGGTCTCGGAGGCGAGCACATGGGCGCCATCGACTTCGCCCAGCACGAGCGGACGCACGCCGAGCGGGTCGCGCACGCCGATCAGCTTCTTCTCCGACAGGCAGACAAACGCGTAGGCGCCCTCGATCTGATGCAACGCATCGATGAAGCGATCGACGAGATTGTTGCGCCGCGAGGTGGCGGTCAGATGGATGACCGTTTCGGTGTCGGAGGTCGACTGAAAGATCGAGCCATGGCTTTGCAGCTCGTGCTGCAAGGTGTGCGAATTGGTCAGGTTGCCATTGTGAGCGAGCGCGAAGCCACCGCCGACGAACTCAGCAAACAACGGCTGGACATTGCGCAGGATCGGCGCGCCGGTGGTGGAATAGCGGGTGTGGCCAATCGCGCGATTGCCACCCATGCGCTCCACGACGCCCGACTTCGAGAAGTTGTCGCCCACGAGGCCGATGTGTCGCTCCACGAAGAACTGCTCGCCATCGAAGGAGACAATGCCGGCTGCTTCTTGGCCGCGGTGCTGCAAGGCATGCAGGCCGAGCGCGGTGAGGGCGGCGGCCTGTGGGTGGCCATAGACGCCGAATACGCCGCACTCTTCATGGAGATGATCATCATCAAACGGCGAGCTGCCGCCGTCGCCATAGGCCTCTGCAGCTTGGGCTGCCGCATCCGCGGGCGTCGCGTCGGCCTTCGACACCGCCAAGCGGGGATCAGCCAGGGCAGAGGCGGCCAGTGCGGGGTCGGCCATGGGGCTTGGCTCCATCGGTTCGCTGCGCCAGAACGCGGGGACGGTCGGGCGAGCTGTCTAGATAGACATCACGCCCGAACGACTAAAGCCGGGAAACGAGTTTATCCCCCGGCTGTTGCAGATGTGTCATGACGGGCTCAGCGCGGCCGGTCAAGGCCGCGTTTGCGCGCGTGAGCTATACGTGATCCACGGTCGCGACCTAAGTGCCTGTCCGTCTCACGCGGGGGGCGCGTGAACGCCCTCCGCCGATCAGGTGCGCTGACCGGCGGGCGGCTGCGGCGCCTCGTCGGCGGGCTGCTCGGTGCCGCCTGACGGCGTGCGGTTCTTCAGCCGATCGATGATCGCCTTCTCGGGATCTTCGGGCAGCAGCGCGACGAGGCGATCGCCCAACATGTTGATGAGCGGCTTTGACTTGGCGCCAACCACCCAACCGGGCTGGTCTTTCTCCTGGATGAACCAGTTGAAGAACAGCATGGCGACGACGACCAGAAGCAGGCCGCGCGCGGCGCCAAACAGGAATCCGAAGGTGCGATCAAGCGGGCCGAACGCGCTGTCGAGCACGAAATCGGAAATCTTCATGGTGATGTAGCTGACCACCATCAGCGTGATCACGAAGATGATGGTGACCGCCACGCCGAGCGCGATGTACTCTTGGGAGATGTACTCCTTCACGGTCGGCAAGAACGGCTTATAAAGAAAGTAGGCCGCCGCCGCTGCCGCCACCCAGGCCGCGATCGACAGAACCTCGCGGATAAATCCGCGATACATCGCCAACAGCGCCGACAGGAGCACGACGACGATAACGATTCCGTCGAGGAGCGTGATGAAGTCCATGGTCGGCCTCTCATTGCCGCTCGAGTGCTGTTCGGTCTGATGGCGTCAGTCCGGCACTCTACATCTTTGATCTCGCACAATCATGTCCAGGAACCGTAATCCACTTCCTGGGACCATGCTCTCACGCCACGGGCCGACGCCCCCAGCAGGTGCCACCTTATCCGATTCTCATCACGATCCAGGCGGCTTGGTGGCGCAATACAGCACCGTTTAGCCGCTGGCCACCGCGGGACGGCGGTCGCGCCGACCTGGAGCGGCGATCCGCGCCACCAAGGCCGCCAAATCGTCGACCGCGCCGACCACCAAGTCGCCGTCGGACCGTTCGGGTTGGGAGACCCGGGGCACGATGGCGGTGGCGAACCCGAGGCGCTCCGCCTCTTTAAGCCGCTGGTCAGCCCGCGCGACGGCGCGAAAGGCCCCCGACAGACTGACTTCGCCGAAATAGACGCAATCGGGGGGAAGGGCAACCCCGCTCAGCGAGGACACCAAGGCCGCCGCGACCGCCAGATCCGCGCCGGGATCTTGAATGCGGTAGCCGCCGGCGACATTGAGATAGACGTCGTGCTGGCCCAGCCGCACGCCGCCATGGGCCTCCAGGACGGCGAGCACCATGGCAAGCCGGTTGGTATCCCAGCCGACCACCGCGCGGCGTGGCGTGCCAAGGGAGGTCGGTGCTACAAGCGCTTGGATTTCCACGAGGATGGGCCGCGATCCCTCCATCCCGGCATAGACCGCCGCGCCCGGCGAACGGCCATCGCGCTCCCCTAAGAACAGTTCGGACGGGTTGGTCACCTCGCGCAGACCAAGCCCGGTCATTTCGAACACACCGATTTCGTCGGTGGGGCCGAAGCGGTTCTTGACCGCGCGCAAGATGCGATAGGACTGGGCGCCGTCACCCTCAAAGTAGAGCACGGCGTCGACCATGTGCTCCACCACGCGCGGCCCGGCAATTTGGCCGTCCTTGGTGACGTGGCCGACAAGCACGACCGTCGCGCCGGTCGATTTGGCATAGCGGATGAGGGCCTGGGCGGAGGCACGCACCTGGGTGACGGTGCCGGGCGCTGATTCGGCAATCTCGGTCCACAGGGTCTGGATCGAATCGACAATGACGAGCTTGGGCGGCGGGCCGGCCTCCAAGGTGGCGAGGATATCCTCCACCGATGTCTCGGCTGCAAGCGCGACGGGCGCCTTGCCGAGGCCAAGCCGCTCGGCCCTCAGCCGCACCTGACCGACCGCTTCTTCGCCGGAGATATAGACGACCCGGTGGCCGGCAAGTGCCAGCGCGGCCGAGGCCTGGATCAACAAGGTCGACTTGCCAATGCCGGGATCGCCACCGACGAGCAGCGCCGACCCGCGCACGAAACCGCCACCGGTGACGCGGTCGAGTTCGGAGAGGCCCGATACCATGCGCGGCGCTTCGGCACTTTCGCCTTCCAGGGGCACCAGCGGCACCACGCGCCCGCGTCGCGCGGTCGCCGACAGGCGTGCCGGCCCTGCGCCAACACCACTTTCGATCGATTCCTCGACGATGGTGTTCCACTCCCCACACCCATCACACCGCCCCGCCCAACGCGGCGACACCGAGCCGCAGGATTGACATACAAACCGCGTGGTGCGCTTCGCCATGGGGACCTCGAGGGTGGATATGTTCTTGATTTGTACCGGCTTGAGGAGGGAAGGTCAAGGGTGCGGTGAGCTTTAAAGATCTTTCAAAACCGCGAAGTCGTTAAGTTATATTCTCCTTCTCCCCTTGCGTTCGAGGCTGCCCCGAAGGGGCGGATGAGGGGTTCTTTTGATAGATTATATGTATCAGTAGAGATGAGAGCGAAGCATTTTTTGCTCCCCCTCATCCGTCGCTTCGCGACACCTTCTCTCGGCTAAGGGGAGAAGGGGGATATCATCACGGATGTATCGGAATTACATCGCGGTATTCATTCCTCATCATGAAAGAAATCATGGATCTGTTCGGCCATGGCTTGGTTGATGCCGGGCACGGTCATCAAATCCGCGACGGCGGCGCGTTTGATGGCTTTGACGGTGCCGAAGTGGGCGAGCAAGGCGCGCTTGCGGGTGGGGCCGATGCCGGGGATTTCATCGAGTGTCGACTGGCTGATCGCCTTGGAGCGTTTCGCGCGGTGGGTGCCGATCGCGAAGCGGTGGGCTTCGTCGCGCAGACGTTGGATGAAATAGAGCACCGGGTCGCGTGGCTCGAGCTTGAAGGGGGCCTTGCCCTCCATCACGAATGTTTCGCGCCCGGCGTCGCGGTCGGGCCCCTTTGCGACACCGGCGATCGGCACTTGGTCGGTGAGGTTCAGCTCGGCCAGGATCGCCCGGGCCGCCGATAACTGCCCTTGGCCGCCGTCGACAAGCACCAGATCGGGCCACGGGCCAAAGCCGTTGTCGTCGCGCGCCGCCGTCTCGCGGCTGCCGTGTTCCTTGACGAGCCGGGAGAAGCGGCGGGTGAGCACTTCGCGCATCATGCCGAAGTCGTCGCCGGGCGTGATCTCGTCGCTCTTGATGTTGAACTTGCGGTATTGGCCCTTCACGAAGCCGGTGGGCCCGGCGACAATCATGCCGCCGACTGCGTTGGTGCCTTGGATGTGCGAGTTGTCGTAGACCTCCACCCGCGCGGGCGGGGCAGGGAGGCCGAACACTTCGCCGAGCCCTTTCAACAGCTTCGCTTGGCTGGCGGAATCGGCCACCTTGCGGCCGAGCGCCTCGCGGGCATTTTGCTCGGCATGGTCGACCAAGTCCTTCTTCTCGCCGCGCTTAGGCACGGCCACCTCGACCTTAGATCCCGCTTTCTCCGACAACGCCGCGGCGAGCAGGTCGATTTCCTCGATCTCGTGGGACAGGAGGACCAGCTTGGGGATCGGCTTGTCATCATAAAACTGCGCGACGAAGCTTTCGAGGATCTCGCCGGCTTCCGCCGTTCGGTCAGCGCGGGGGAAATAGGCGTGGTTGCCCCAGTTTTGCCCGGTGCGGAAGAAGAACACCTGCAAGCACGACTGGCCGCCTTCCACATGGATGGCGAATACATCGGCCTCGTCGACGGTTTGCGGATTGATGCCTTGGTGGGTCTGGATGTGGCTGAGCGCCGCCAGCCGGTCGCGATAGACCGCCGCGCGCTCAAACTCCAACGCTTCTGAGGCTTGCTCCATTTGGCGGGCCAAATCGGCTTTCACATCGCGCGACTTGCCATTGAGGAACTGGCGCGCCTCATCGACGAGGCGGGCGTAGTCGGTCGGCTCGACCTCTTTGGTGCACGGCGCGGCGCAGCGCTTGATTTGATACAGAAGACACGGCCGTGTGCGCGCCTCAAACACACCGTCTTGACAG
>CALSBD010000291.1:0-4973 GCA_943373055.1 Rhizobium sp. Q54 | reverse complement strand
AGCTCAAGCTGACCGCCGAGGTGGAAAAGCCCGCGGGCGGCATCGGCACTGCCACGATCGACCTCACGGAAGCCGAAGACGGTCTGTTGGTCACGGCACTTGGTCAAGCGGCGGGACCTGCCTATCAGCTTGGTCTCACGGTGCGCGATCCACCCTCGGGGCCAGAGGGAACGTTGACCTTGTCGTCAGGCGCGCGCGATCAGCTCAACGGCCGCTTTGCCCTAGCTGCGCAGCCCGTCGGTCACCGGCTGACCGGTTCGCTGGAGGGGCTGCTTGCGGATCTGGTTCCGGCGGCGGTGGCGGATCTGGTCGCGGGACCGATTGCAGGCACGGTTGATCTGTCGATCCAGTCGGCCTCCGACATCACCATCCACGCCGGCTCGATCCAAAGCGGCGCGCTTGCCCTGTCGGTGAGCGGGCAGCTGGGTGGGGCCGGCGACGCGCTCAAGGGCCAGCTTGCCATCAAGCGGGCTGATCAGAAGCCCATTCAGATTGGAGCGCCCCACGCGGTTGCTGTCATCGAGGCGCTGGAGGCGACGCTGGCGATCGCGCCTAATGGCACCACCTCGCGGCTCGATGTGACCGGCCACGCGCGGGGCCTGACAGCCAACACCACCACGGTCCCGCGGCTGGGCCTGTCGATTGCCGCCGAGGCGGTTGGGCGGCGGTTTCTGGATCCCGGACCGCTGCCGTTCGCCGCACGGCTCGAGGCTGATCAAATCATCACGCCGCTTGGCGCCTTGGCGGCGGATGCCAAAGCGCCGCTGATTGCCCGAGTGGAAGGCGACGCGACGCCCGCCGACGGCCAAGGGGCGCTGGTGACCTTGATGGCAATTGACGCGGCCGGGGGGCAGCTCGCCTTCACCGGTCAGGCCCGGGCAAGTGCGGTTGAGGGCCTGGCAAGCGTGCGGCTGCCCAACATCGCCGCTCTGGCTGCGCTGATTGGGCCCGCGTATGGCGGATCAATGGCGGCTTCGGCCGAGGGATTGTTGTTCGCGCCAGGTCCGCGCGTCGAAGCGGTCGTGTCAGTCGAGGGCCAGGATGTCCGCGTGGGGCAGGCGGCGGTCGATGGCTTGCTGAAGGGCACATTGGCCGGATCGGGCACCGTCTCATTGGCTTCCGATGGGTCGGTCGCGTGGCGCAATGGCATTTTCAAAACCGCGGCCTTGATCGTGCGGTCAACCGGGCAGGTGAGCGCGGATCAACTGGCGGGGAGCATCAAGGCGTCGCTCACCGACCTTGCCGCTATCGCACCGGGCGCGCGCGGCGCGGTGACGCTGGAGGCGACGGCGCGCGGCAGCCTCGCGGCGCCGCAGCTTGAGGGGGCCATCGGGGTCGCGGCCGGTGAGATTGGGGGCCGTGCGTTGCAAGACGCGGCGGTGCGCTTCACCGTCAGCCCTGGCGAGGCTGGCCCGCGTGGAGCCTTGACCTTGTCGGGCCGCTATGCGGAGCGCCCGCTGACGGGAGGCGTCGACGTCGAACGGCGCACCACGGGGTTCACCGCACCCAAGATCGATTTGGCAATCGGGCAGACCACCATCAAGGGCGCGCTTGCCCAGCGCGCGGATGGGCAAATCGATGGTCGGCTGGTTGTTGTCGCGCCACAAGTGGCCGAACTGGCCGCACTTGCCTTCGTGGAGGCGCGCGGGGCGCTGCAAGTGGATGTCTCGTTCGTGCCGGGGGCCGCGGCGACGGATCAGCGGCTCGATTTTGGCCTCAAGGGTCAAGATGTCGCGGTTGCCGGCGTTGGGATTGAAACCATCGAGGCCGATGGCGCCGTGACGGGCTTAACCGGCACGCCCGCCGTCAACGCCACGGCCAAGGTGCGGCGGGTGAATGCGAGTGGGGTGTCGATTGACAGCATCGACGCGACAGCGCGCGACGATGGCACGACGACGCGGTTTGAGATCAAGGCCGCTGGACGGGACCTGTCGGGTCAAGTCGCCGGCGGTCTGACCCGGGCGGCGGACGGCTTCACGTTGGAAGTGGGGCAGGGCGCGGTGAAGGCCTTTGGTATCGACACCCGTCTGGCGGCGCCGCTTGTTGTCGCGCGCACGGCTGACGGCATGGTGCTTAAATCCGCTCGGCTGTCGGTGGGTGGCGGCACGGTCGCGGCAAGTGGCCCGCTGGAGCCGGCGCTGAATGTGGAGGCGGCGCTTTCAGGTTTGCCGGCGTCTTTCCTCAATCGCTTCGCGCCCGAGCTTGGCGCCGAGGGGCGGCTTGAGGGCAAGCTGACGGCTAAGAACACGCTCGCCGACCCGCGCTTGTCGTGGACGGCCAATTGGGCGGACATGTCGCTTGCCGCCATGAAGGCTGCGAAGCTCCCGGCCTTTCTGATTTCCGCGCGCGGCGACGCGACCAAGGCGAGCACCACGCTTGACGCCCGCATTGTCGGGGCGGGGCTCAACTTCGCCGTTGGCGGCCGTGTGCCGCTGGGCGCCGGGCCGCTGGATCTGAAGGCCAATGGTCGTGTGCCGATGGCGCTCTTGGGCGCGAGCCTGGGCCGAGAGGTGCGCGCGGCCGGTGGCGCGGATGTGGCGGTGGCGATTGGCGGCAGCGCGGCCAAGCCGACCATCAATGGTACGGCGACGCTGGTCGGCGTCGAAGTCAGCGACGCACTCACCAATGCGGGTGTGTCCGGTGTCACCGGCGCCATCCGTTTTGATGGCACGACGGCGACGGTTGATGGCGTGACCGGCCGCTTGGCGCAAGGCGGGCGCTTTACGTTGGCCGGCCCCGTGCAAGTCGACCCGGCGCGCGGCTTGCCAGCCAATTTGCGGCTCACCGTAGTTGACGGGGTCTATGCCGACGGCACGTTGGTGAGGGCCAATTTCGGCGCCGTCCTGTCGCTTGAAGGTCCGCTGATGGGCAACGCACTCGCCAGCGGACAAGTCGATCTGGGGCGGGTGGAAGTCACATTGCCTGATCGCCTCCCGTCGTCGGCGGCGAACCTGTCTATCACGCACCAAAACGCCGGTTCTAAGCCGGAGACTGCGCCGACCGCGCGTCCGGCGCCGCGCCGCGCCGCTCCGGCTCGCCGTGCGGCCCCCGATAGCCGCCCGATCCGGCTTGATATCGCGGTCGCTGCCCGGCAAGGGGTGTTCGTGCGCGGGTTTGGTCTAGATGCGGAGCTTGGCGGCAGTGTGCGCGTGCGCGGCACGGTCATCGACCCGACCATTGAAGGTGGCTTCGACATGCGTCGCGGCCGTTTCGAAATTCTCGCCCGCCGCTTCGATTTCAGCCGCGGGCGCGTGACGTTTGCTGGCGACATGATGCCCGAGCTTGATTTCGTCGCCAGCACCAAGACGACGGATGCCACCGTAAGCGTTGTGGTCAATGGCAGCGCGCAAGCGCCGTCGTTCAGCTTCCAGTCCACCCCGTCCTTGCCGGCCGAAGAGGTCGTCTCCCGCCTGTTGTTCGATCGCGGCATCGGCAAGTTGTCGACCGTTCAAGTCGTTCGGCTCGTTGATGAGCTCGGCAAGCTCTCCGGGGTCACCAAGTCAGGCATCTTCGATAGCTTGCGCCGTACATTTGGGCTCACTGATCTTGATGTGAAGCAAGACGAAAAGGGCAATGTGGCTGTCGGCATTGGCGGTCAGGTAACGGATCGCGTGCGCGTGGGCGTGGAGCAGGGCACCCTGCCGGGCTCGGGCAAGGTGATCGTCGATGTCGATGTGATCCAGAACCTGTTGAAAGGCCGTGGCGAGGTGGGCGCCAATGGCAAGGGCAAGGTCGGGATCACGGTCGAGCGGGAGTATTGAGCGGGATCGCTCAGGGTCGGATGGCCGATTGGGCCAAAGGCCCAAACATCAACGACATCCCCTGCCGCTGAAATGGGACACCGGCCGTCAGCCAAGCCAAATGAGCGGATCAACGGGTGGCTCGGCGGGATCGAACACGACGCGCTCGCGTCCCTCAGGGTCCCGTGTGACCCGGGCGCGGCCGCTGGCGACGGCGGCCAGTGCTGCCGGATAGAGCCGCCACTCGGCCGCCAGGACCCGCGCGGCGAGGCTGTCTGGTGTGTCGGAGCTCAAAACGGGGACCGCCACCTGGCCGATCATGGGACCGTCATCCATATCAGCCCGCACGAAATGCACCGTGCATCCGGCCAACTTGACGCCATCGGCAAGCGCGCGCTCGTGGGTATGTAGCCCCTTGTAGGACGGCAAGAGCGAGGGATGGATATTGATAAGCCGGTCGCGCCAGGTATCAACAAACCATGGCGTCAACAGCCGCATGAAGCCGGCCAGCACCACGAGGTCGGCCCGCATGACGCGGATTTCGCCATCAAGGGCCCGGTCGAACGCCTGACGACCGGCTTCCTTGTATGTGCGGTGGTCCACCACGGCCGTCGCAAGCCCAGCCGCGGCGGCTTTCTCCAGGGCGCCGGCATCAGGTACATTGGCGATGACACCGACGATTTGCGCGGGGAAGTCAGGCGCGCGCGCGGCCTCGATCAAGGCGGTCATGTTGGAGCCGCGGCCGGATACGAGGATGACGACGCGGCGGCGGTTCATCGGGCGCTCGCTGCCCACGAACCCGTGGTATCGAGCCGTAAGGCGCCCGTGGGTTCCACATAGGGCTCGTCGGGGCCTGGGGCGATCGAGCCGAGCTCGACCACCGTCTCGCCCATATCCACCAGCTGCGCCTTGGTCGCCTCGGCGCCATCGGCGCCAACAACGATAACCATGCCGATGCCGCAGTTGAACGTGCGCAGCATCTCGTGGGCGGAGATGCCGCCAAGCTTGGCAAGCCAGCTGAACACCGGCAGCACCGGGATCGCGGACAGATCAATGCGGGCAATTGTGCCGGCCGGCAGAACGCGCGGAATGTTCTCCCAGAACCCACCGCCGGTGATGTGGGCAAGTGCCTTAATCGGCAGGCCGGCCTTCAGCGCCGCCAAGATCGGCTTCACGTAGATGCGCGTCGGCGTTAGCAGCGCACGGCCGAGCGACGAGCCGAGTTCGAACGGG
>CALSBD010000290.1:0-4979 GCA_943373055.1 Rhizobium sp. Q54 | reverse complement strand
GGGGTCCCGTAAGGCCGTAGTCATGGGCGATCTGCGCGCGTTGGTAGACGGCCGTCTCGAGACTGGTGTTGAAACCATGGACATAGAGGACGGTTCCGTCGAGCGGCTTGCCGGATGGGCCAATTTTCGATCGGACGGCTTGGCCGAATTCACCAAGAGATGGGATCCCGTTCGCACTTGCAACCGTGAAGACGCGTGTCGGATTGGGATCCGTCTCCGACACCTCCAGCGTTCCGGGCTTGTGGCCAGGCGGGATCGTAATGTCGTACTGCGCGAAGGACAGGGCGCCAGCCCGCTCTGTCGTACCCGCCAAGCTTGGCGTGAGACGTCTGTCAGTGGCCAAGTAGACTCGCTGCACGGCAGCTTTAGCAAGGGGCGCGTTCGGCGCGACGAATGTCGGCGATGTGGCGCAGGCTGCCAGGAGTAGAAAAACAAGGCACGCCAGAAGCGGTGACAGTCGGATCATCGAACCATTTCCTTTGGATGTGCGAGGTGACCCTTTATGCGGGCAAAGCTACGGCGTCGCGGGTTTGAGGCGAATGGAGGTTTCTGGATTGAGGTCGTCGTTCGGGTCGGTGAAGATGCCAGCCGGGAACGCAACCGCGACGGGTGTATCTGTCGTGTCGAGACATAAGAGGTGATTGTTGTCGCCATCGCCCAGATCAGCCAAAGCGATCGGCACGACATCGCGGGTTGTGCCCTGTGAACCGCTCACGGTGACGCGATAAAGCTGACGCTCCGCCCTGCCTGGTTCCTTGCCGTTGGCAAGTGTCACGCCGCCGGACCAGGTGACACGAACGGCCTGTTTCGTACTCTCGGCTGGACAGTCACTGCCTCTCGTTCGCCAGAGCCCCAGACCCACATCCGGGATGCTTGCGTCGAAGCGTTCGGCAAGGATCAGGGTCGGTCCCGATTTCAGTGGCGTCACCCCTACCGACGCGCCCTTAAAATCGAGGGTTCCGTCGATGGAATGAACATGCCCGACAATCTCGACGCGCGCGGGTGGATCAGCGTCGGGGTTGCCAAACTCACCCATGAGAAGCACTGTTCGAAGCTCGCCGGCATCAGTCGCAGGCAAGAAAGACACGCAAACGACATCACCGATGGCACCAGATTGGGTGATGACCCGGAAGTCGCCAGCCTGAAGTGTCGCGTGATCGAGCTCGGTCGAGAAGATGACGGGCATGCCGTCGAGACCCGCCGTGCCCGAGCAGATCCGGTTGGCCGTTCGTGGCAGTGTATTGTCGAGGCCGAAGAAGGCCGAAAGCAGTTGTGCTGATTTTTGGCCGATCTCGCGCGGCAAACGAATATCAGCGGTCGTATCCGTCGGTTCCTTGCTGCGCACATCTGCATGGACCATCGTCGGCATTACAAGAAAGCTTAGGAGACCAACTGACAAGAGGCCGCCGACTATCTTGCCTTTGGCCGCTCTCCCAAGCTTGTCGACCCATTCCTGCGGAGCCCCCGGCATCATAACGCGGCATCCATCACGACGCGAAAGCCTATATGCGCGGTGCTGAACCCGATCTCTAAACTCTGGCGCGCCGCCGCCCGGTACCTGCGGCAATAATCCGCGCTGCATAAGTAGGATCCTCCCTTGATGGTGAAGCGGGGCGCGGCGGGGGTGAACGGCGTGTCGGTCCACTCCCACACGTTACCGATCATGTCGTAGGCTCCCGTCAGTCCGGGCTCGAAACACCCCACCGGAGCGGTGCCCCCATACCCGTCCTCGCGAGAGTTCAGAACGGGAAAGACGCCGGTCCAGACATTGGCGCGCAGCGTGCCGTCGGGACGTCGCATGCCTGATTCCGGGTCCATCGGGTCAAACAGGCCGAGGCTAGCGGCGTATTCCCACTCGATTTCGGTTGGGATCCGCCCGCCAACCCATTTGGCATACGCACGTGCGTCGTTGAGCGTGACGTGGACAACCGGATGAAACGACTTTCCCTCAAGCGTGGAGCCCGCGCCTTCTGGCGTTCGCCACGTCGCATCAGGAGCGACCGACCACCAGGACATAAACGTCCCGGTCGTAGAGCCTTCGCGAAACCGTGCGGAACCGCCCTTTAACTCGGCTTCGGTGACGTAGCCTGTCGCCTCTACGAAGGCGGCGAACTGGCTGTTGGTGACCTCATGGGCCTGCAAGCGAAACGCCGAGACGAAGACTTTTCGAGGTGGACCCTCTTCCCCATAGACGGGATCGGCACCCAGCATGAAGCCACCCCCTGGGATGTCGACGACGGCACCCAAATCACTTTGGGTCAAGCGGCAGCTTTCGGCGTTTGAACCTGGCACGTTCATAAGCCTCAGCAGTGCTGCGGTTGACGCAACGCTTGCGACGATCCCGAACGCCGCAGCGGTGGCGAATACGGCAGCGCGCCTTGATAGGCTCGCCTGCTTTTGAACTGCTGGCCCTCGGGTGGCAAACCAACGTACCGCCTTCATTCCCGCTCCCTTTCAATGGATCGCATATTTCAGAGCGGCCAAAGCTGATCCCGTCCCCCCTGCGAACGCCGCGCCGCCGACAGGCAGCCAGGACTTGGGGTTGATCGCCCATCCCACCCGCGCGCCGAGCACGACCAGAATGGCCACGCAATATAGTTGCGAGACGGCCACCGCGGACGAGAGATCGATCAAACCGACCCCGGCCACGAGGATCACGAGGGTCGGCAGATTGGCGACGGCGAGCGTCGCGCGCGAGCCTGCCCATGCGGCCGCCCAGGCCTTTGGCGTCAAAATCCGTTCGCAGGTCTGAAGGGCATGGGCGAGAAGCTCGGAAAACGCCTTCGCCAAGGTCACGGCCAGGACGGACCCGAACAGGATGATCGCCGGCCGAAACGGGGCGTCCGCCGTCTCCTCCAACGCCATGAGAAGGCTGAGCACCAGGATCGCGCCGTAGATCAGGCCGAGGGCCGCCTCATCGATCGGCTTCCAGTCCGGGTGCAGCGAGAGGTGCATGTGCATGATCGGTCGCCCTCGGGCAGCGCCAGGTCGGGGCCAAGCTTAAAGGTTCCGTTTCGTGGCCATCTTCTCAAGGATACGGTGCGCCGTTTCGTAGCCGCTGTTCTGGTTCTGGCCGGTGATCAGGTTCCCGTCGATCGTGGTGTGCGTCGCGAAGGGATCGAGCCATCCGTGCTGGCACTCAAAGAGGCCACCGGCTTTAATCAGTTCCTCTTCCGGATGCTTGGGTGTCACTGCGATGCCGAACGTGTTGATCTGATCGTTGGTCACACCCGTGACCCTGCGTCCTTTGACCAAGGGTTCACCGTCGAGGCCCTTGGCGCTGCAAAGGCCCAGCGCGCCATGACAGACCGAGCCAAGGATCTTGCCCTGTGCATTAGCCCGGGTGACGAAGTCCGCGAGGTCGTCGCTCTGCATCAGATCGTAGGCCGCGCCCCATCCACCCGCCATGAAGATGACGTCGTACGCATCCGGCTGGAGATCACTGATCTTCTTGGAATTGTTCAGCTTCGCCATGGCGTCCTTGTCTTTCATGAACCGGCGATCATCGTCGCAGGCGAGCGGCCAGGAGAAGGACGGCGGCTGGACCGGGATTTTCCCACCTTTGGGTGAGGCCATGTCCACATCCATGCCGGCGTTGAGGAACGCATAGTAAGGAACCGTGAACTCAGAGCCGAAGGCGCCGGTATCCCGCTTCAGTGGATCGAGCCGATCGTGATTGGTGCACACGACCAACGCGCGCCGCCCCTTCAGATCGAAAGGCGGGATCGTGTAGTGGCGGTGCAGGCCCATCACCGCGAGGATCGTGCGCAAATAATAGGCAGTGATCGCAAGAAGAACGACGATCCCGACTAGCAGGTAAAGGCTCCAGTGCATTGAGGTTACTCCGTCAAAAAGCCGTTGTTGAGGTCCGCTAGTCATCGACGCTTCAGGCCGCAAGCCGTCGCATCAAACCCCGGATCAATCGGAATGTGAGGAAGAGTACGGCAGCAAACGCCAGAATGACGCCGAGCGCATAGGGCCAGTACTTGTGCAACGCTTTCGTCGCGACATTCTTGAAAAGTTGCTTGAAGGCGGAGTCATCAGGGCCGAGTTCGACGACGCCAACTTCTTGGGAATAGGAGCGATACTCAGCCAGCATGCTTTCGAACAGTTCGGGGTTCTTGGCGGAGACGTCGGTTGTTTCACCCGGATCGATCGAGAGGTCGTAGAGGCGCCATTCGGCATTACCAAGCGGCGGGGCAAGCCGCGTGATTTTCCACTGGCCGCGATAAAGCGCGGCATTGCCGCTGACTTCGAACGCAAAGCCCTTATCCACGGGCCGGCTTTGGTCTGTCTGACCGGTCAGGACCCGCAGGGCGCTGCGCCCGTAGAAGGCGGTTGCGTCATAGGTAACGCCAGCCACGTCCAGAATCGTTGGCACCAGATCGGCAACATGGATGGGTGCGTCCACGATGCCTGACGCGCTTATCCCGGGGCCGGCGGCGATCAACGGAACCCGTAGGCCGCCCTCGCTGCCGTAGAACTTATAAAGATTGAAGGGCGCGGACGAGACTGACGCCCACTCGGGGCCTATGGATGTCAGACTTCTTTTCTGGCCGAGGTTGTCCGGCGATGTATCGAAGCCCTCAATCGCCTCGATTCCGGCCACGATCAGACGTTCGATCCCATCGAACTTAGTCATGGCCGCTTCCGCGCCGTTGTCCGAGGTGATGATGACAAGGGTGTTCTCAAGTATTCCAGCGGCCTTCAGATGCGCCAACAAGCGTCCGATGTGCTCATCGGCGGCCGTCATCATTGCCGCGTTCACCTGCATTTCGCGAGCGGCAAGCGCTTGGTCCCCGGGTGTGAGATCCGACCATGCGCGGTGTGTTTTGGGCGGTGGAGCAAGCTTGGTTGTCGGTGGAACCAGTCCGATGTCAATGGCCCGCTTCAGCCGAGCCTCGCGCATGACATCCCAACCGGAGCTGAACACGCCATTATAGGCATCAATATACGACTTCGGCGCTTGCACCGGAATA
>CALSBD010000289.1:0-4996 GCA_943373055.1 Rhizobium sp. Q54 | reverse complement strand
TTGACCGCGATTGTCGCCGGCCACCGGCTTCTTGAGCCGGCTTTGGAAATACTCACGGCACTCAATTTGCCCGACGCGTGGATCGTGTCGGGAGCGGTGTACCAGTCGATTTGGAACCACCTCACCCACCGGCCACCGACCCACGGCCTCAAGGACATCGACGTCATTTATTTTGACGGCCACGATTTGTCCTATGAGGCCGAGGACCGCGAGATCAAGCGCGTCACCGCCTTGATGGCGGGTTTGCCGGTGCCGGTTGAGCTGCGCAATCAGGCGCGGGTGCACCTGTGGTTCGAGCGCCGCTTTGGCGTTCGCGTGCCCGCGCTCACCTCGGCCACCCAGTCGCTGGAGCGCTATGCCGCCAAGACCCACGCGGTCGCCATTCGTCGCGACCCGGCCGGCGAGCTGGAGATTGTCGCGCCGTTTGGGCTGGAGCCGATCTTCGCGTTCCGCCTGGTACCGAACCTCGCACTCGATAACCGGCGTACCTATGAGGAGAAGGGCGCCCGCATGGCGGCCCTGTGGCCGGAGCTGACCATGGAGCCATGGCCGCAGACCTGACGAGGCAAGTGACGTCGGGCTTGATCCCTCACGCCGCCTTGCGTCGTGCGGGTGCGGCGGGCTTTGGCGTCGTTGCCGACTTCGTGTCCTCCTCGCGGCGCTCCGGGCCGCCATAGGTCGGGTCATTGCCCAACCGACGGTCAAGCGGGCCGCGGCGCAGCGAGAGGAGGAAGGCTTTCACCTCGCGGGCCAGGATCACCGATTGCTCGGACAGGCCCGACGACGCGTCGCGTGCGTTGCTGGCGATGGCGCGCGTTTCTTCGCTGGCGTCAGAAACGCCATGGATATTGAGCGTCACGTCACGCGCACCGGCAAACGCCTGTCCGATCGTCTCGGCGATTTGCGCGGTGGCCTCGGCCTGCAAATGGGTGGTGTCGACCACGTCACTGGTGATGGCGTTGATTTCGGAGATCGTCTCTCCAATAGCGGCGATCGCCTGCACCGCGTCGCCGGTGGCGGTCTGCACCTCGCCAACATGGCCGCTGATCTCCGCGGTCGCCCGCGCGGTCTGGCCGGCAAGCACCTTCACCTCATTGGCGACCACCGCGAAGCCGCGCCCCATTTCGCCCGCCCGCGCGGCCTCGATGGTCGCGTTAAGCGCCAACAGATTGGTTTGCTCGGCAACCGCCTGAATGAGCGCGACCACCTTGCCGATGCGTTCGGCGGCTTCCGATAGGCCGCGTACCGTGGCATCGGTCTGCGCCAATCGATCCACCGCGCGGCGCGCGATGTCCGCTGAGCGACCCACCTTGTCGGCAATCGAGCGGCTGGCGTCGGAGAGCCGCGCTGTCGTTTGCGCGACGGTCTCCACATTGGTGGTGGCTTCCTCGGCCGCCGCCGCCACGGCCACGGCCTTGGTGGAGGTCGCCGTCGCGCCCTGATCGACCGATGAGGCAAGTGTCTCCATGGCGTGGGCGGAGCGCGAGATGGTGTCGACCACCTTGCCGATGGCCGCTTCGAAGTCGCTGGTGGACTTGTTCACCTCGCCGACGCGCTCTTCAACGGCGGCCATGGCCTCGTTGATCGTCTTGGCCCCCATCAACAGCGAGCCGCTCAAGCTTTCCGGCAGGATGCGGCGGAAGTATTTGTGATTGCGCACCGCGCTCATGGCCGCCTGCGCCTCGCGCACGAACGCGTCGAGCCGGTCGATCATGTCGTTGACGTCGTGTTGCAGTTCGCCCAGGCAGCCGCCTTCGCGGACATGGGCGATGCGCGCTTCGAAGTTGCCTTTGCCGATCGCTTTGACCAAATCGCTTGTCTGACGAATGGTGGCGCGCGCCGTCTGGCCATAGACCGCGGCGCCAATCGAGGTCAGCGCGGTCGCGCCGGCGGCGAGCGAGACCAGCGTGCCATCAAGCCCGGCGAGACCCAGTCCCGCCGTCACCAGCGCGCCCACGGCGGTGAGACCTGAAAGGGCGACCGCCTTAGAGAGAGAAGATGAGTTCATCATAGGAGCGGGCCTTGGCGTTGATGAGGCGCATGAGGTGGGCGTGCGAGCGGGCGAGCCCGTCTTTCGCGTTGGGTTCAGCGGCTTCCTCTTTGAGGAGCTCTGCGTAAAGCGGCTCGATGACGCCCTTGACCACGTCACGGCGCGGCACGCGGCGGTTCGAGTGGTAACCGATCACCTGCCCCGACCCATCAAGTGACGGCGTGACGTGGGCGAACACCCAATAGTACGCGCCACCCTTCGTCATGTTCTTCACATAGGCGAACACCTCGTGGCGGGCCGCCAGCTGATCCCACAACAGTTTGAACACACAGCGCGGCATATCGGGGTGGCGGATGATGGAGTGCGGCTGCCCCAGAAGCTCGAGCTCCGTGTAGCCCGCGATCCGGCAAAACACCCGGTTCGCATAGGTGATGCGGCCCTTGAGGTCCGTCTTTGAGACGATCAACTCATCGGGCAGGAACGAAACTTCCATGTCGGTTGGCTTGACGTGGCGCATGGCGACCTCGTGGAGCGTCCGCATATCGAACGATGGGCCATGTTGGCGCGGCCCGTGGTTAAGCCACCCTTAAAAAGGGAGCCACATACCGATTGTTGCGGATGTGACCGACCGTCCCGTGATAAGAGGAATGCGCCGTTTCCGAACGAGATCATTGCTTAGCCGACGAATTGTCTGATAAGCACGGTATCGGTAATGTCGCGTTGCGGAAGCGTTCGGCCTTGGTGTCGACTTCACCTCCCATTCGCACCCGTGTGTTGGCCTTTTCCCGTTGCGTTTGGATCCTCCCCGCCATGGCCCGTGATCGTCGGTTGGAACGCAAGGCGCGACGGACTCCCGTGGCGTTTGCCGGGGGGACGGCGGCTGAACTTGCGCGTCTGTTCGACACGGTGCGGTCGATCCAGGCCGGCGAGACGGCGGAAGAGCGCACCGCGCGGCTCCTTGCATCGGGGCGCATCAAGATCGCCAAGAAGGTGGTCGAGGAAGCCGCCGAGATCGGCCTGTCCTACGTGGCTGGCGACCGCGATGACGTGGTGCGCGAGGCGGCAGACCTGTTTTACAATCTCGTTGTCCTCCTCGTATCAATGGACGTGTCGATCGAGGAAATCTGGCAAGAGATGGAGCGTCGGCAGGCCCTGATGGGCATTGCCGGCAAAATGCCCAAGCAGCGACCCGACAGCGGCGATAAGGCGGCTTCAAAACCCGATCCGCAGGCTGATAAGCCGTCAAACTGACGCGCTGACCGCGCCAACTCACCCCTATAAGGCATGCCGCCGCGAGAGATCTCCCGTGCGGCGGGAGCGCTCGCCTGTGCGTTGACACAAGCCCACTATCTTATATCCTATATAAGACTGAACGCGCGACGGGCCTTGCCTTGATCGTGCGCTGAACATCAAGGGAGGAGCGGCATGTCGAGCCCGCATCTGTTGGTTCACGAGAAAAAAGACACCGTTGGCGTGGTGGTGGTCGAAGGCCTGAAGGCCGGCACCGACATGCTCGCTGTCATCACCCACGACAATTCCGATTTCCGCATCACCGCCAAGATGGACATCCCGATCGGCCATAAGGTCGCGCTCGTCGATATCAAAAAGGGCGACACGATCTGGAAGTATGGCCAGGACATCGGCAAGGCGATTGCCGACATCAAGAAGGGCGAGCACGCCCACGTCCACAACATTAAAACCAAGCGCTGGTGAGGAGAGCGAAGATGTCGATCGTCGCCAATTTCGACGCGGTCAAGGGACCGCTCGCCAAGATCGCCGGCCGCAAGATCGAGGCCCCCGCCTTCAAGGCCCCCAAGGCGAAGCGCCCCAAGGGCAAGGCCCTCGACTGGTTCATGGGCTGGCGCCGTGAGAACGGGCGCGTCGGCGTGCGCAACCACGTGGTGCTCTTGCCGCTCGATGACCTCTCCAACGCCGCCTGCGAGGCGGTCGCCAACAATGTGAAGGGCACGCTTGCCTTGCCGCACGCCTATGGCCGGCTGCAGTTTGGCGCCGACCTTGACCTTCACTTCCGCACCTTGATCGGCATCGGCTCCAACCCGAACGTGGCCGCCGTTGTGGTCATCGGCATTGAGGACGGCTGGACCAAGCGCGTGGTCGACGGCATCGCCAGCACCGGCAAGCCGGTCGTCGGCTTTGGCATCGAAGGCCATGGCGACATCGCCACCATCGCCAAGGCAAGCTACGTCGCCAAGGAATTCATGCAGTGGGCGTCCGAGCTGCAGCGCGAGAAGACCTCGATCTCCGAGCTGTGGGTCTCGACCAAGTGCGGCGAGAGCGACACCACGACGGGCCTCTCGTCCTGCCCGTCCGTCGGCAACATGTATGACAAGTGGATCCCGCGCGGCATCTACGGCGTGTTTGGGGAAACGTCCGAAATCACCGGCGCCGAGCACCTGTGCAAGGCCCGCGCGGCGACGCCGGAGGTTGGCGAGCGCTGGTACAAGATGTGGAAGGCCTATCAGGACGACGTCATCGAGGCGCATAAGACCGACGACCTGTCCGATAGCCAGCCCACCAAGGGCAATATCGCCGGCGGCCTAACCACCATTGAGGAAAAGGCGCTCGGCAACCTGGAAAAGATCGGCCGCGAGTGCCGCTACATCGACATCCTGGAGCCGGCCGAGGCGCCCGCCAAGGGCCCGGGGCTCTATTTCATGGACACCTCGTCGGCGGCCGCCGAGTGCGTCACCTTGATGGCGGCGGGTGGCTATGTGGTCCACACCTTCCCCACCGGCCAGGGCAACGTGATCGGCAATCCGATCATTCCGGTGATCAAGATCACCGGCAACCCCAAGACCATGCGCACCATGCCCGAGCACATCGATGTCGATGTGTCCGGTGTCTTGAAGCGCACGCTGACCATCCCGGAAGCCGGCGACGCCCTGATCGAATCGATCGTGCGCACCGCCAACGGCCGCCTCACCGCGGCCGAGGCGCTCGGTCACCGCGAGTTCGTGATGACCAAGCTGTATCGCTCGGCTTAAT
>CALSBD010000288.1:0-5006 GCA_943373055.1 Rhizobium sp. Q54 | reverse complement strand
GCACCTTATTGCGGCGGCCGGCTTCGGCTTGTTCGGTCTGGGCACGCTCGGCTTCAAGCCTGTGGCGTTCCACAACGGCGGCGTGGAACGCGCTGGCGGCATTGGAGATCTTGCCGACCTCCGAGCGCGCAGGCATGGGCGGCGGCAAGGCCACCGCCGTGTCGCCTTTGGCGATGGCGTCAATGGCCGACGCTGCGCGAGAGAGCGGCTTGGAGATGGAGCGAGCCACCAAGTAGACGACGACGCCGACCACGACGAGGATCAAACCCTCAACGGCAAAGGTGAGCCAGAAGGCGGACTGGGCGGTCTTGATGCGCTCGTGAACGCTGGCGACGATCGCGGTCGCCATGGCATCTTCGACCGCCTTCATGCGCTCGATGCGCTGGGTGGTTTTGGCAAACCAGTCGGGGCCTTGAATGCCGTTGGTGGAATTGGTCTTCGGCAAGGCGATCAGCACGTCGCGCCATTGGCGGACGGTATCGACATCGGGACCCTTCAACTCTTGGGACAACAGACCGCGGAATTCCGGCCGCGAAAAGGTGTTGAACTCCTTGAGATAGGCCTCTTGCTGATCGACCGTTTGCAAGAATGCGCGATGACGATCGGGATTGAAGCTGCCCTCGGTAAACAGGGACGATCCGATTGCCCGCTCAAGGCCGGCTTTTTCCTTCGACAACAGCATGAAGCGGTAGGCATGCAGGTCGGCGACCAGCGAGGTCGTCTCGATGATCTCCACGATGTCGGCCGACACCGCAATCATCGCCTCGATCACGCCGGTGTAGAACGCGACGTTTTGCGGGCCTGTCAGGGTCAAACCATCGACCGCAGCGCGGTGAGCTGCGAGGCGGGCCAGTCCGGTTTCAATGGCGGTGATGCGGGCTTGGATCGGCGCGGCACCGGGCACGGCGACGGCGGCGGACCGAGCGGCGGACCAATTGGCAAGTACCTGGTCGGTGAGGCCGCGCTGCTTTTTCACCACGTCGCGAAAGGCGCCCTCGCCTTTGGCCGCGATGAAGCCTGTGGAGGCGCCGCGTTCTTTCTGAAGCTCATGGACGATGGTCGAGGCGGTGCGCGCGAACGCCACGATGGGGGCCAAGGTCTCGGTTTGCGCGACTTCGGCGCCGCGCTCGCGCATGAACTGAACGAGGAACACCAAGACCAGAAGAAGCGGTACGGCCATCACGAGGACGAGCCGTTCGGTAACCGTCAAGCGCTGCATGAGACCTCCTAAAAATGCAGCAATCGTGACTTGTTCGAAGTCCGAATGCGTCCCCCCTTTGTGCCGGCAATAGCCTTAACAAATCGATAAAATGATGCTCGGTTTGAGTCTTCTTAGGTTACTTTTGGCGCAGTTTTTCGTTTTCACGCTAGGTTATGTTTTTGCCTTAGCCGCTTCTCACCTCCTATTCTTATCAGATTGGGCATTTGGGCAGGTTAAGAACCCCACACCCCTGCGGAATGTATACAATTTGCGCCTTACGAGAGCGAGATTTATTCTCTCGTAGGGTGAAATGTCAAAAATGCGGGTGTTCACTTCCCAGACCACGCCGCATCGACGCATGGCCGGGTCGTGGGCGAGCGGCTTGCCGGGACGGCCGGCACCGCGTAGGCAAGCGCCATGAGCTCACCGATCGCCGCTTCGCCCCAGCCGAGCCCCACCGTGGGGATCCGGGGCCCTCACCTTTTGACCTTGATTGCCCTGTCGGCGGTGTCGCCGCTGGCGATCAACATCGTCGTGCCCGCCCTGCCCGGCTTGCAGCGGGTGTTTCAGGCCGACTACGCGACCGTGCAGTTGGCTTTGTCGCTTTATCTCCTGACCTTCGCGCTCGCGCAGTTGATCGTGGGGCCGCTCTCGGACCGCTATGGTCGCCGACCGGTGATCCTATGGGGCCTTGTGGTCTTCGCCATCGGTTCGGCGATGTGCGTGTTGGCGCCGTCGATCGAGGTCTTGATCATGGGCCGCGTGGTGCAGGCGCTGGGTGGCTCGGCCGGCATCGTGCTGGCCCGCGCGATCGTGCGCGACCTGCATGAACGCGACCGGGCGGCGGCGGTGATTGGCTACATGACCACCGGCATGGCGATGGCGCAGATGGTAGGGCCGGCGGTGGGCGGGCTGCTTGACGAAAAGGTCGGCTGGCAAGCCATCTTCTGGCTGTTGACGGGCGCGTCGGTGATTGTATTCGGCGTCTGCCTGACTGATTTGCGCGAAACCAACCGATATCGGGGCCAATCGATCGGGATCAGCGCGCTGATCACGGGTTACGGAACCTTGCTGCGCCACCCGGTATTCGTTTCGCACGCGGCCACCGCCACGTTTGCCTCGGCGGTCTACTTCGCCTTCATGGGCGGGGCGCCATATATCGCGACCGAGCTGATGGGCCTGACACCGTCGATTTATGGCCTCTACTTCATCTTTGTCGCCGGCGGCTACGCGGTGGGCAATTTCATCTCCGGCCGACGCGCGCAAGCCTATGGCATCGCGCGGATGATCACGCTCGGCAACGCGCTTGCTTTGGTGTCAATCGCGCTTTCGGCGGTGTTGTTGGCGATGGGATTGATGCACCCGTTGTCGCTGTTCGTGCCCATGTTCATCGCGTCGGTCGCCAATGGAATCACGCTGCCGTCGGCGATCGCCGGGGCGGTCAGCGCCCGGCCGGATTTGGCGGGCGCGGCGTCAGGATTGTCGGGCGCGCTGCAGGTGGGGCTTGGCGCGGTCGCGACTGCTGTCGTGGGTGCGACCCTGTCTGACAGCGCGGCACCGATGGTCGCCACGATGGGCTTTTTCGCCGTTCTGGCGTTCATCACCGGCCTGTGGGCACGACGCCACGCGTGAAGCCAAGCCTCGGCATTGTTTCGCACTTTGGCAACGGGGCGTCTGTCCGTGGGAGTTATCCACCTCACGCAGGGCTGCTATACCTCGAAGCTTGACACCCTTTAAGAACCCGTATCTATGAACGGGCTGCGGCGCTCCGATCGGTAAGAAGTCGGCGTCGACCAAGGAGTTTGGGGAGGTTGCCGCGTATGCTCGCAGTCGCGAAAGCCATTGATGCCGTCAACACGCGCATCGGCAAGCTGATCGCTTGGCTTGTTGTTCTGGCGATTTTGATTTCCGCCACCAATGCGATCATTCGCAAGGCATTCGACATGTCGTCGAATGCTTGGCTCGAAGCGCAATGGATCCTGTTCGGCGTGGTCTTTTTGTTGTGCGCGCCCTGGACACTGATCCTCAATGAGCACATTCGCATCGACATCGTGTCGAGCCGTTTTTCCAAGCGGCTGCGCGACTGGATCGATATCCTCGGCCATCTATTCTTCTTGTTCCCGACCTGCCTCATCGTGATGTACACGGGCTGGCCGTTTTTCTTCCGGTCGTTTGCGCTCAATGAGCAGTCATTGAATGCTGGCGGCTTGCCCCAGTGGCCCGCGAAGTTCTTGGTGCCCTTCGCCTTCACCCTTCTGTTCATCCAGGGTATCTCCGAGTTGATCAAGCGCATCGCCATCATGCGCGGGCAGATGGATGATCCTCACACCGGAGGCGGGCATCACTCGGCGGCGGACCTGCAGGCCCAAAACGAGCAGGACAAGCTGGACCAAGACGCCAAGGATGCGGCGATCGCCGCGCAGTCCTCGAAATCCTAATCCCAAGCCAGACGCATTCGAGGACCAAGACCATGTCGTCCTTCAAGATCCGTCCCCTTGCCGTCATGATGGCGCTGGGTGTTTTGATTGCCCTGTTGTTCTCCTTCGGCGGTGCCGGCGACGCGCAAGCGGCCGTGACCTTCACCCACGAAGGCGGCGTGATGGGCTTTATCAAGGACAACATCGCCCCGGTGATGTTTGCCGCCTTGGTGCTTTTGTTGATCCTGGGCTATCCGGTCGCCTTCGCCTTGGCGGCCAACGGCATCATCTTCGGCTTGATCGGCATTGAGCTGGGCTTGTTGTCGCCCAACCTGTTCATCGCCACGCCGGACCGCATCTTCGGCATCATGAGCAACGACGTGTTGCTCGCCATTCCGTTCTTCACCTTCATGGGCCTGATCCTGGAACGGTCGGGCATGGCCGAAGACCTTCTCGACACCATGGGCCAGCTATTCGGCACGGTGCGCGGTGGTCTGGCTTACGCAGTGGTATTCGTCGGCGCGCTGTTGGCCGCGACCACGGGCGTGGTGGCTGCGTCGGTCATCTCCATGGGCCTCATCTCGCTGCCGATCATGCTGCGCTATGGCTATGACCGGCGGTTGGCGTCGGGCGTGATCATCGCGTCGGGCACACTCGCGCAAATCATCCCGCCGTCCCTGGTGCTCATCGTCATGGCCGACCAGCTCGGTCGCTCGGTGGGCGACATGTATCAGGGCGCGTTCTTGCCAGGTCTGATCCTGACGTTGATGTATGCCGCTTGGGTGTTCATCATTTCGATCATCAATCCAGGCGCCGCACCTGGCCTGCCCAAGGAAGATGTCGGCTTCCGCGAGCCCGATGGGTCGCGCGGCGTGGGGCAGCTTGGCGTTTTGACGCTCTTCTCCACGCTGGTCGCCTATCACGTGATGAGCCAGACCGGTGTCACCGGCGCGGCCGACTTCGTCATTCTGACCATGTCGGTCACCGTCATGGTGGCGTTCTTGTGCGCGCTGCTCAATCGCTGGTTTGGCGCGAAGTATTGGTATCTCACCGTCATTGCCACGGCGATCTTCGGCTATGGCTGGTATTATTTGCGCGAAACCGAACACCCGGTGTTGGCCGTCGTGTCGGAAGCCATCGCCTTCGGCAGCTTCTATGCGCTGGTGGCCGGCTCGTCAGAGCGCTTCACCGGCAAGCGGCTCATCTCCAACATCGCCGAACAAGTGACGTTCGTGATGGTGCCGCCGTTGGCGCTGATCTTCCTCGTGCTCGGCACCATCTTCATCGGCGTGGCCACGCCGACGGAAGGTGGCGCGATGGGCGCGGTGGGCGCGCTTCTGTTGGCGGGCGTAAAGCGGTATCTGACCGGCGAACAGCGCCGCTTCAAC
>CALSBD010000287.1:0-5015 GCA_943373055.1 Rhizobium sp. Q54 | reverse complement strand
AGCGCAGGCGCAAGGGCGACAATAAGGGGTTTGGGAGTCTGCCGCCCGCGGATGTCAATTGGGTCGGGTACCCATAGGCCACTTCCACGATGATGCCCTCAGTCGTCAGGTGCAGCACGCCCAGCGGATTGAGGTGTTCAAGCCAACGGCCGCGGTCCTGCTCGGCCCGGAAGGTCAGCGGCGACAGGGCGACGAGTTCAACGCCGGAGATCCGCTGGACGGCCACCATGACAGCCAGGGCGCAGAACTCTTCCCACGAGCGCACCTGCCAGCGCCATAGATCGTCAAACACCCGTTCACGCGCCAAAAGGCGCTGCCAAGCCTCCCAGACTGAGTGATAGTTGGTGTTGTTTAAGACCACAAAATTGGGCGTCACATCCGGCTGGGCCTCACCGACGCCCAACTGGGTCAAGTCGGTGGCCAAGTGGCGACAGCCGGTGCCCAGGTCCTTGACCCGGCGCTCGCGGCTGCGCAGCGCCGATCGGGCCCGCGGCGGGACATAGTCGGCGGCAATTTGGCGCGCAAGCCGGGCATAGGCATGCAGCACCCGGTTCTCCAGTGTGTTGAAGTTTTCTTCCCGCGCGACGCCCAAGATGCGTTGGCGGTCGCCGGCCTGCTCGGCGATGGTTTCACCAGGTTGCCGCACCAGCCACATCATGGAGCGCCGGTCCAATTCCTGCACGCGCGACAGCGGCATGGGCTTGTGCACCCGGCGCAAGATCCGCCGCGGGGCCTTGTCGAGCTGTTCCAGCACCGGTGGCAGCTCGCGGGCCTGACGGACGATTTCGTCCATGCGGGGGCGGCTGTCGGTTTCTCCGCTCAGCCATAGCCGCGCCAGCCGATCCCACAAGGTGGCCGGATCATTCAAGACATCCTCAACCTCGCGCAACCGGGTCCACACCTGCTTCACCCGATTCATCAAGGGTAGGCCCGGATGCGGCTCCGCGCCCTCGCCCATGTCGACCGCCGATGGCGCATCCGGGAGACCGCGCCAGACCAGCTCGACCCGCCGGTCCCCCACGATCAGCACCGTCGGTTTAGACGTCTTAAGGGGAAACGGGATCGACCAGGCCGAGCGTGTCGTGTCGACTTGCCCGAGATGCAGCGATGTCCCGCGCTTTCCATCAATCAAGGGGCCATTTGGGGCGTCGGTGATCAACAGCGGGGCAAAGCCGGACACCACCACGGTGCCGGCATTCGGCTCAAGCACGCGATAGGTCTTTGGCCGCGCTGCCCCATCAATGAGCGCCCACGGGCGCAGCCAAAGGTCAAGATTGGTCACCGTTAGCCCTCTGATCGGGTCAAGCCGCGCCAATTGAACAGACCACCGGCATTGCGCTGACGGTCACACGTTGCTTTAAACTGGGCGGCGAGTTCATTGTCGCCCAAGTCCTGGCCGATTAGGCGTTCAAGCCTCTCAAACGTATCGGTATGCTCTTCGATGTTCAGACCCCTCAGCTTCGGCAGAATGCGGAACTCGACCTGATCGGCGAGGGGCACTTGAAGGTTCTTGGTCAATCCCGAGGCAGCCGGATAATTCGCCACATACAAGATCATCGCCGCATTGAGGCGGTGACCAAACGGCCGTCCGAACGCCTGCATGATCTTGGCGAGTTGGCTGATGACGTTGCTGACATATTCTTGGTCAGACACGCTTAACCTGGGCGGCTTGCACCAGGTCTTCCACGTCTTGAAGGGAAGGATCGGGCTTGGGTGCACGACTTTTTGCGGTACTGCCTGCTCAAACCTGTCCGGTGCGGCGAACTGCATGATGTTGCCGCGGTCCAGCACCTTGTCTGACAGCGATTGAGTGCTTTCGTCGTCGTTCATGGTGCCGACGAACAGCATGTTGTGCGGCGCGAAGAGCTGGATCGGCCCTTCTGATCGCCCGCGGATATCAACGGTGATGAACGCATCGCGGCATGCATCCGCCTTCAAATCAGGCGCCCACGGCGGGCGAGCTTCCAGACGGCTGAGGAATTCAGAGAAGTAATATTCAACGCGCGCAAGGTTCATCTCATCGAGGAGCACGATCATCATCTCGTCAGAGTGAGAGATATGATCGGCGAGCGTCGACGTATTGAAGGGATCGAGATAGACCATCGCACGCGCAAGCTCAGTCGCACGATAGCGCTTTTCAATATAGTTGTAGAAGCCCAACAGATCTTGCGGGCTGTCCCATCGCGGTTCGACCGCGAAGGGCAAAAACCGGATGCCCATCGCTTCTGCATAGCGCCGTGGCAACAAGCTTTTCCCAGTTCCCGACACGCCCGCCAGAACCGTCAGCTGAGCGGCATCGTTGATCTTTAATGCGGTATGGAAGGCGTTGATCACCCGCGGCGAGTAGACAAGCCCAAGCTCCTTAAGATACCGGTGCACAGTGTACAGGGCTTCGTCTTCCGCCAACGGCAAGGCATTTTTCTTGAGGCTGCTCTCGAAGACTTTGGGTGGTTGCTTCAGATCGGCAATTATATTTTCGTCAAACTCGTCCGATTCAGATGGGCCGCTACCGTGTTCGCCAGCCAATCGGGAGACTTCGGCTTCCAGCACGGCTTTTCGGGCGGTCAATTCCACCACCAGGGTCCCGAGTTTGCGGACCTCGGCCTCGGCGGCATCCACCTGCAGCCGCAGACGGTTGCACTCGTGGGCCAAGTCATCGCGATCATCCAAGAGGTCCGATTTTTCACCCCGCAGCGTCTCACACTCGGTGTCGAGCCGCGCCAGCTCATCGCGCCGACCTGCCATGTGTGCGTTCAGCTCGGTCAATTCTTGCCGCGCCGCCATAAGTTGGCCGCGCTCCGCCCGCACCGTATCCACCTCGTTGCGCAGAGCCTCAAGCTGCGCGCGCAGGGCGGCAATGTCGCGTTCGAGCTCTTCCGGCAGCTTCTCAAGCTCACGCTTGCGGTCCGCAATTTGGCGATCAAGCGCTTCGAGGTCGGCGCTGAGGCGCGCATGGTCCGCCCGCACCGCCTCCAGCGCGTCTTGCTGGCTGGCGAGTTCTGTCGCGGCGTTGGCGGCCGCTTGTTTGGTTTCGTCAATTTGCCGCCGCGCGTCATCAAGCGTCGCGAACTCAGCCAACAGCGCATCACGACGCTCCTGCAGGCCGGCGATTTCCCCCGCCAAGCGATCCCGATCCGCGATCCGGCGGTTCAAGTCTTCGATTTTGTCTTCCAAGTCGCTTCGCTCGGACCGAAGCCGCTGCACGCGCTCATCAAGATCGACCCAGGCGGTCGCCAAAGGTAACTTGCTCTCCCGATACTTGAGCTGAAATGCCGCTGCGCCGACTAAAATGGCCAGCCCAATTGATGCCACGAATAGAGCGAGGTGGACGTAAGGATTGCTCAACAAGGTTTCGATCATGGATCATTTCCCGGTTGGGGCGCTGGGGCCGTTAAACTGGGCTCCGGCGCGGATGGCGCGCTGAGGGGCGCTAACGGCGACGCCGCCCGACGGCGCTCTTCTTCGAGTTGGGCGTCGAGCAAGGCCTTGCGAGCGGCCAAGGCGGCGACTTCTTCCGTGAGCCGCCGATGACGCATATCTAACGCGCCGACCTCTTCCGTGAGCTTTTGACGCGTCTGCTCCAGCTCGCCGTGCCGACCTTTCAACCCGGACTCAACGTCCTGAAGTCGGCGGACCTCATCGTCCAGTTGCGTGCGGCGCGTCTCAAGCGTTGTCTTTTGGGTCTCAAGCGTCGTCTTCTGCGTCCCCAGGTTTTCCACCTCGGTCGACAAGGCACGCTGGCGAGTTTCCAGCTCACTCACTGCTTTGGTTAGCTGATCACGTTCCAAGCCAAGCGCGGCCTTTTGCGCGGTGAGGCGTTCAACATCGCGCTGACCGGTTTCCGCGGCCCGCTTGGTGGCCTCAAGCTCACTTGTCGTCGTCGTGACTTGCTGGGTGAGCGACGCCAGTTCCGTTTGCTTGAGTCCGTGATCCTTGGTCGCGGTGTCGAGCTGCGCCTTGATCTCGGCGAGTTGGCTTTGTGCCTTGGTGGTTTGGTCCGCAAGGTCGGCGCGGCTGCGCTCCAGCCGTTCGATCTCCGCCCGGATGGTGCCCACTTCGCCGCGAACGGCTTGCAGTCGGGTGGTCTCCATTTTGATGTCGTCGTCAAGTGTCTTGCGCCGCGCCTCCGCTTCGGTCTTGGCCAGCACGGCCGCGTCGCGTCCAGCCTCCGCGATCTGGCGGTCGGCGGTCGCCTTGGCGAGCGCTTCTTGTGCACGGGCCAGCTGTTCCGAAACCGTGCGCAAGGCCGTTTGCGCCGTCGCCGTGCGGGCCTCAGCGTCCCGCTGGTCTCGAAGGGCTTTTTCTGTCGCTGCCCGCGCCTGCGCGAGCTGCTGATCGGCTTGATCCTTGTCCCGGCGAGCGTTGGCGATGTCGGTGCGCAGTGTTCCCAGGGCCGTTTGGAGCGCGTCGCGCTCGGCGCGCGCCTTGGCAGCTTCGTCCACCGCTGTCTTTCGGGCGTCCTCGGCGGTGCGTTGATCAGTGCGGGCCTTGTCGCGCGCCGCCTCCGCCTCCTCGCGCTCCTTGCGCACGGTGGCCATGCGGTCAAGTTCCGTTTGACGCGCGCGCAATTGCCCGTCAGCCTCCTGCACTTGGTTTTGCAAGCTGGCGAGCTTCGCTTCCATCTCCGGCAAGCGCGCCACGCGCTCATCAAGCCCCTTTCGGTCGGCCTCGACTTGCCGCTGGCCTTCGCGCAGAGCGCTTTCGGCCGCCATGAGGGCTTGACTGCGCGCATTGAACGCTTGTTGGCGCTCAATAACAAAGACAATCGCCAGCGACAAAAACACGATGAGCGCAAAGGACAACACGACAGCCAGCATGGGCAGCCGTGAGGATCTTGTCGGGGCCGGGGCCGCGCTGTCAGCGTCGGCCGAGGTCTTGCTCGATAAGGTCAAGGCATTTCTCCATGTCGCGGTCGAGCTCGGAAACCCAGAATCGGCGCACGATCCAGCCGCGCCCGATCATTTCGCGATCGCGCAAAATGTCGGACGTCTTGCGGGTTCCATCCGCCGCCAAGT
>CALSBD010000286.1:0-5033 GCA_943373055.1 Rhizobium sp. Q54 | reverse complement strand
CCTCGCTGCGGCTCAGTGACCGCCGCTGGCCCGGCTTTGCCATTGTGATGGTGACGGCGATCGCATGTGTGGTCGCGATCGCCATGTTTGGCCTTGCCGCCTATGAGCGCGAGACGACGCGCCGCGAGCTGGAGGCGCGCGTTGCCGATCTGGAAAGCCGCGCCCGCGCCCGCGCGGCCCGCGCGCCACAGGTGGCCGATCCACAAAAAGGGGGCGGCTGGTTCGTGCCGGGCGCCACCGCCGCGCTGGCGCTGGCGGAGTTTCAGACCGGGCTCACCACCATCATTTACGGCTTCAACGCCACGATCCGCTCAATCGAGCCAGATGAACAGACTGCCCGCGCCGGGGGTCCGGCCGCGACCGGTCCGACGCGGCTTGCGGTCGTGATCGAACTGGAGGTGGCCGAACAAGAGCTGCCCGCTCTTTTGAATGCGATCGAGACCCACCAGCCGGTCACGCTGTTGACGGCCGTTCAGGTGCGCCCGTCAAAGCCGCAGGGCAATCCCGCGGATGACGTTGATCCGACCCAAGACCGCTTGCTCACCGTCACAGCGTCGGTCTCGGCGTTTTGGGATCGGGAGGCGGCGCGATGAGCCGGGCTCCCCTCTTGTTCGCCATGCTCGTGCTGGGATTGGGCCTTTCGGCTGAGGCCGTGCGGGCCCAGTCGGATGCCGACGTGCAGCCCGTCGAGGATCCGGCCCAGTTTAAATCGCCGCTCAAGGAGCGTCCGCTGTTCTCGCCCACCCGCACGCCCCCGCTCGTGCCCGAGGTTGTCGAACAGGCCCCAGAAGACCCGCAGCCCGAGGTGGTTGCCGAAACACCGCCGCCGCCCTGGCGGCTGGTCGGCATTGTGCAAAAATCCTCCGGCGCGATCGCGATCTTCGCCGTTGAGGGCGGTCGATCTTTCCAGCTGCGCCAGGGCGATGAGCGCGACGGCTGGCAATTGGCCGAGGTGGGCCGCCGTGAAGCGGTGCTGCGCGAAGGCACGCGGGTTCACACCGTCAAATTCGGCGCTGCCGGTCGCGCCGCGGCGCCGGGCGGGAATCCCGCCGGTCCGGCTGGCTCCGACATGCCGTTTGATCCCAATGCCGGGATCGACCCCAACGTGATCGTTGATCCCAACGGCCAGCCGCTGGATGCCAACGGCATGCCGATCGACCCCGCCGCGGTCGTCTTGGACGCCAATGGCAACCCGGTCCCGGTGTCCAAGGCGCCGCGCCCGCGCCGCGACAACGTCCGCAAGGTTGGCGAGCGTCCGCCGCCACCGCAGCAAGGGGCCGTCGATCCGGGCGAAACCATCGGCGAGGCGTTTGAGACGGTGCCCCAGAACGGCGGCCCGTTTGACGTCAATTCGCCCGGCGACAATCGCTAGAGTGTGATCCCAATAAGTTGAAACCGGTTATTGGGTCAAAATCACGCGTTAACATAAACTTAGAGCGCCGCTCATGCCGCCTTGAGCCGGTCGACCGGGCGTTCCTCAATGGGCCAATGCACCACTGCGGCGAACACCCCGAGCGCCACGCCCAGCCACCAAACGACGTCATACGAACCATAGACGTCATAAAGGTAGCCGCCGAGCCAAACGCCCAGGAACGAGCCGATCTGGTGCGAGAAGAAGACGAGGCCGCCCAGCATCGCCAGATATCGCGTGCCGAACATGATGGCCACGAGCCCATTGGTCGGTGGCACCGTGGAGAGCCACAACAAACCCATCAAGGCGGAGAACGCCAGCAAGGTGGCCGGCGACAGCGGTAAGAGCAGGAAGCCGACGATGACAACGCTGCGCGCCAGGTAGATCAGCGCGAGGAAAATCGGCTTCGAATAGCGCCCCGACAACACGCCCGAGGCAAGCGAGCCGACGATATTGAACAGGCCGATCAGCGCGATCGCCCACGCACCCCACGCCGGATCAAGCCCCATGTCGCGGATGTAGGCGGGCAGGTGGGCCGTGATGAAGGCGACGTGAAAGCCGCAGACGAAAAAGCCGAACACCAACAGCACATAGCTGCGGTGCCCCATCGCCTCCGACAGCGCCTCGCCGATCGATTGGTCGCGCCCGCCCTTGAGCGGCACGGCCGTCGGCTTGCCCTGCAAGACGATGGCAAGCAGCGGTACCACGATCATCATGGCCGCCAGGATCTGCAGCGCCTCCGACCAGCCGAAGTTGGTAATGAAGGCTTGGGTGAGCGGGGAGAACAAGAACTGACCGAACGACCCGGCCGCCGTGCCGAAGCCAAACACGATCGTACGCTTCTCCGGTGTCACCGCGCGACCGAACGCCGCCAGCACGATGCCGAACGACGACGCCGCGACGCCAAGCCCGATCAGCAGGCCCGCCGATACGTGCAGCCACAATGGCGTATCGGCCACGCTCATGATGGCGAGGCCCGCGCCATAGAGCACCGCGCCGATGACCAGCACCCGCGCTGTGCCATAGCGATCCGCGATCGCCCCGAAGAACGGCTGTCCGGCGCCCCACATCAGGTTTTGGATCGCGATGGCAAGCGAGAACGTCTCACGCGACCAGCCATACTCATTGACCATCGGCGTGAGGAAGAAGCCCATGGTCGAGCGCGGCCCGAACGTCGTCATAGCGATCAGGCATCCGGCGAGCACGATGGCCCACAATGGAAAGCGCGCGCTTGATGCTGTCATTCCCGTCCCCCACGTCCCGCCCACCATCGTGATGGGCTGTACAATACCGAGGATTCGACAATCGCGCTCATGAATTGATCGCGCGGGAGGTATCGATTGTCGTGATGGGTGAAGCGCGTATTCCGCCTGGGTCGCGCTTGTCATTGCCCCCACCCTTTGTCGCGCTTGCCGTTTAGCCGCGCCCATGCTTCCACGGGCCTGGAGGTGGACTTGATGGCGCGTCACATTCCCTCGCTTGAAGCGATCCGCGCGGGCGGCAAGCCGGCGCTGGCGCGCGCGCTCGCCCTCATCGAGACCGCCGGCCGGGACGCCACCTTGGCTGCTTTGCTCGATGCCGCCGCCGCGGATCCGCGTGCCGAGGTGATTGGCCTCACCGGCCCGCCCGGCGTGGGCAAGTCGACGCTCACCAACGCCCTCATTGCCGCCGCTCGCAAGGCCGGCCGCACGGTCGGCGTCGTCGCCGTCGATCCCTCGTCGCGCTTCACCGGTGGCGCGCTGCTCGGCGATCGCACCCGGCTGAAGACCGATCCGGAAGACCAAGGCGTGTTTGTCCGCTCCATGGCCGCCCGCGACCGGCTCGGTGGCCTCTCCGATCACGCCGTCGCCGCGATCGTCTTGATGCGCGCCGTCTATGACCGGGTGATCGTCGAATCGGTCGGCATCGGTCAGTCGGAGGGCGATATCGCGTTCGTCGCCGACACGGTCGTGTTGTGCATCCAGCCCGGCTCCGGCGATAGCTTGCAGTTCATGAAGGCCGGCGTGATGGAGCTGCCCGATCTTGTCGCCGTGACCAAGGCCGACATGGGCGCTCCCGCCCGCCGCGCCAAGGCCGATGTGGAGGGGGCCCTCGGCCTTGCCAGTGCGGCCACACCCGACGCTTGGCGCGCGCCCGTTACGCTTTTGTCCGCCGTGACGGGAGAGGGGATCGCCGATCTCCTAGTCGCCATTGACGACCACGGCGCCCATGCGAGGGCCGTCGGCGCCTTCGTCACCCGTCGCGCCGCGCAAGAACGCCACTGGGTCATCGACCAATTGACCGTCCGCTTTGGCAAGGCCGGGGTCGCGCTGATCGCCCCTGAGGGGCTCGGCGCGGCCGGGTCGGGGCCTTTTTCGCGCATTCTTGCCCTTGATGCCGCGCTTTCGGCGCGTTTGGGCTGCGAACCGCTCGGTCTTTAACCGCTTTTCAAGGTTACTCGCGTCTGAATGGGGTGTCCGAGGCGAGGACCCTGAGCGTTGGCCTGTCCGGTGAAACCGGATTGGTCACTCAGGGACCAGCCGAGCGGGATCCTGGGTTACGCGTGTGTGGCGTCCTTTGATCCGGTTTAGCTGTGAAGCCCCGGCGCGGCTGTTGGTAATGCGTATCGTTCCCGTCGTGTCTCGACGGTGAACCGGCCGGAGGTACGCGCGTGGCGTCGAGTAAGCGTAACGACCTGTTCGCGAAGGCGTCGGAGGGCCCCAAGGAAACCTGGGCCTGCCAGGCGGCCTTGGCCCCCTCGGCGGGACGTCGCCGGTCGCGCCGCTCGGTCGGCGCGGTGGTCGCGCGCGCGGCCACGCTGACCGCCATCGCCGCGCTCCTGATGGCCTTCCCAGCCGATCGCATCGCGCACCAAGACGTTGTAAGCCTGCTCCTCGATCGCCAGGGCGACCGTTGGCTCGCCCGCATCACCCGCGCGCCCGGCGAATCCAACCACGGTGCCCGCCTCGCGCTCAATGAGTGGGGCCCAGATGGGGCCGCGCCGCAGGCCGTGAAATCCACACCGCGCCTCGCCATTGAAGGCGCCCCTATTGGCCCCGCCGATGCGCCGCTGCCGCTTGATGCCGATGGGTTGACCGATCTGCCGAAGCCGCCGGTGCCGTCTGCGCCGCCGGTCGTCAATCGCTCCGGCAAGGGTGACCGTCCGATCAGCACGCTGCCCGGTGTCGAGCGCCCGCCGCCCACCGAGCCGGGCGCCGGCACCTTGTTCAAGCTGCCTTCGATGCTGTCGCGCCAGTCCATGCTCGAATTACCGGCCGGCACGTTTGACCCCAATCCGCCGGTTCAGGTCGCCGCCGTCTCCACCTTCGGGCCCTATGACCCCACCCCGGTGGTGGTCGTGGCCGATGCGCCCAAACCCGTCATCAAGGCGCCGCGCGCGCCCGAACGGGCCATCGCGCTCGCGAGCCCCAAGACGCCCGGCGCTGAAAAGGTGTTCGCCTACGCCCCCGCCGGTCCCGATATCGAGGAGCCGTTTCGCGCCGTGCTGACGCCGCCGGCCGTTGGCGGCGATGACTTGAGGATCAAGCGCCGCTCGCTCGCCCGCGCGCTGCATCCCTGGGCCGACAACCCGTTGCCCAAGGGCTCCGATTCGGCCCGCCAACTGCGCTGTCTGGCCGAAGGC
>CALSBD010000285.1:0-5034 GCA_943373055.1 Rhizobium sp. Q54 | reverse complement strand
CATCAGCCGACGGGGCGCTTGCGGCGGTTTCCGCGCTTGCGGCGGGTGCCGATCCGGCTCGTATTGCCCAATGTCGTCACGCTGATCGGGTTGTGCGCGGGGCTGTCGGCTATCCGAATGGCGCTGGATCAGCGGTTTGAACTCGCGGTTTATCTCATCGTGTTTGCCGCGGTGCTCGATGGCATTGACGGGCGGGTCGC
The DNA here is from genome assembly GCA_943373055.1 of Rhizobium sp. Q54. Taxonomy (GTDB): domain Bacteria; phylum Pseudomonadota; class Alphaproteobacteria; order Rhizobiales; family Ancalomicrobiaceae; genus CALSBD01. Next base: position 4,834 of record CALSBD010000285.1, on the reverse strand, counting down.
GCGTTGGCTCAAGGGCACGTCGAAGTTTGGCGCCGAGCTCGACAGCCTGGCCGATTTCGTCAATTTCGGCGTCGCGCCGGCGATCCTTCTCTATGCCTGGACTTTGGACCAGATCCGGTCGCTCGGCTGGATCGTCGCGATGCTGTTCGCGGTCGCCATGGCGCTTCGGCTGGCCCGGTTCAACTCCATGATGGATGTGGAAAAGCCGGCCTGGCAGGCGGATTTCTTCACCGGGATGCCGGCACCGGCCGGGGCGATGACGGTCATGCTGCCGATCTATATCGACCTGGCGTTCGGCTTGCCGGCGGGGATCGAGCTCGCGGTCGCCACGGTGCTTTACATGCTTGTCATCACGTTCCTGACCGTTTCGACGGTGCCGACTTACTCGGGCAAGAAGGCCGGCGCGCGGGTGCCGCGCGAATGGGTGTTGCCGCTGATGGCATGCGCGGCGCTGGCGATCGCGCTGTTGGTGAGCTTCCCGGCGGAGATGCTAACGCTGTTGACCGCGGTGTATCTGGGTTCGCTGCCGTATGGCTGGATGCTCTATCGTCGGCTTGATCGCGCCCACCAAACGGCGGGCGAGGCGGCGCCGGCCGACAGCGCCGAGACCTGACCCTCGAGACCGGGTCGCTTCAAAACCGCAATACGGTCGCGATCGCGGCGACGCGGTTGGTGAGCGACACTTGCGGGAAATGCAGACGCAGCAGCGTCAAAGCTTCGGCGCTCGACTGGGGGCGCGCGGCCGACAACAGCGCGTGCATGGCGGTGATGGTGGCGTCGATCTCGCGCGCCTGCGGGGCGTCGAGGTCGGGGGTCGCACCGTTTACGGCAGCAGGCTCGCCACGGGATCGGGTGGGCTCCGGTGGACGCCCGTGGACCAAAGGCTGCGATAGGCTTGCCATGTTCTGGTCTCCCCCTTTGAGACCCGCGCGGGTCCCCATCACGATGTCGTCTTCATCTCCAACGCTTTGGGCCCGACGCGGTGCCCACTCGAAACCGGCCACGTTTACGCTTCGATGTCCTAGCCGTGCACTTCAAAGAGTGAGCCTGACCCCACTCCGCTAGGTCAGATCAAACATTTATGCCGGCTATGACATCCCGATCAGAACGTCATCATGGCTGATTCGACGCTTCAAATCGTTAACGTTTGATAAAGTCGAAGTGATGACGTCTTGGTGATCTTCCCGCGACAACACGACCTGTTGGGAATGAGCGTCGGCCGCGTATGATCCAGCGACACGAAGGGCGCGTAATCGAACCATAGATCCTTCCGCTCACGCTTGAGGTTTCCCATGTCGGCTCCGAATGATCGCCCGTCCCGCAATCCGCTGTTGCGCCTGTTGGCGATCAATTGCCTGACCGGCATGGCCGTCGCGATCGTCATGGTCGGCGCGATCCTGTGGACCGATACGGCGCACCTGTGGACGCTGATTTCGACGGCGTCGGACCCAGTCACACCGGTGGTGTTGCTGGTGTTCGGTTTGATGCTCACGCTCGGCAGCGTGGCGATGGGCACCGCGATCATGTCGCTCCCCTATGGCGACGAGAAGGATCCGCCCTCGGGCACTCGGCAGGCGGCCTTTACCAAGCTTGCCTACGTGAAAGTGCGCAAGTCGCGCCGCTGAGGGTTTGCTAACACCGATCGCAGCGCGAGGGGCGGGGGCTTTGGGCTCCCGTTTTCATCTCATCGCGCATGAGGATCCATCGTGGCATCGACGCTCCCCACCCGCGACGAGATCGCCGCCGCCGCGGCGCTGATCGGACGCCATTTTGCGCCAACGCCCGCGTATCAGTGGCCGATCCTGGCCGCCGAGACCGGCGTTCACCTCGTCGTCAAGCATGAGAACCACACGCCAACAGGCGCTTTTAAGGTGCGCGGCGGGCTGGTCTATCTTGACCGGCTCGCGCGCGAGCGGCCGCACGTGCGCGGCGTTGTATCGGCCACGCGCGGCAATCACGGCCAATCGATCGCCTATGCGGCGCGTCAGGTCGGCGTGCACGCGGTCATCGTGGTGCCGTTTGGCAATTCGGTGGAGAAAAACGCCGCCATGCGGGCGTTTGGCGCCGAGCTCATTGAAGCTGGCGACGATTTTGACGCCGCCCGCATAGAGGCCGCGCGGATCGCGCAGGACCGTGGCTTTGAAATGGTGCCGTCATTTGATCGCGACCTGGTCACCGGTGTCGCGACCTATGGGGTGGAGTTGTTCACCGCCCACCCTGATCTGGCGGCGGTCTATGTGCCCATTGGTCTGGGGTCCGGCATGTGCGGCCTGTTGGCCGCCAAGGCGGCAACGGGCGTGGCGACGCAGGTGATCGGTGTCGTCTCCGACCAAGCCGACGCCTACCAGCAATCGTTCGCGGCAAAGCGCGTGGTGACGACACCGAGCGCGCGCACATTTGCTGACGGGATGGCCGTGCGCGGGCCGTCCGAAGAGGCGCTGGGGCACATGCTTCAAGGCACCGCGCGCGTTGTGACGGTGAGTGATGCGGCAGTCGCCGAGGCGATCCGGCTCTATTGGCGCGCCACCCACAATGCGGCTGAGGGCGCCGGTGCGGCCCCGCTTGCTGCCTTGATGGCGGAGCGTGCGGCGTTTGCGGGCCAGAAGGTCGGCGTGATCCTGTGTGGCGGCAATATCGATGCCGACTGGTTCGCCGACATCCTCCGAGGCGGCACACCGATGCCGCGCTGAGCGGCGGCCCGTCGAGCCCCTGACACGACCCGCGTTTGTGGCCCCAGCTCGCCAACTGTCGGCCCACCCGTCCGCCTCGCGGACGGGGAGATCCTGGGCAATCGACCTCAGTACCGGCGGATCAAACCAACCAGCCGGCCCTGCACCTTGACGCGGTCGGGGCTCATGATGCGTGGCTCATAGAGCGCGTTGGCCGCCTCCAGCGCGATGGAGGCGCCGCGCTTGCGGAAGCGCTTCAAGGTGGCTTCTTCCTCGTCGACGAGCGCCACGACGATGTCGCCATTGTCGGCGGCGGTCTGCCGCTTAATGACGACGGTGTCGCCATCCAGGATGCCGGCCTCGATCATGGAATCGCCCTTAATCTCCAGCGCGAAATGCTCGCCGGGGCCTAGCATCTCAATGGGGATTGGGATCGTGTGGGTGTGGGTCTGGATCGCCTCAATGGGCACGCCCGCCGCGATGCGGCCCATGACGGGCACCGCGATGGTGGAGCGGTCGTCCGACGGGGCAGGTGGCGCCGCGCGGCCCTTGCCCAGCGATCCTTCGATGACGGACGGCTGGAAAGCGCGACCCTTGCTGGCGGCGAGGCTTGGCGCCACGGAATCGGGCAGCTTGATCACCTCCAGCGCGCGCGCCCGGTTCGGCATGCGGCGGATGAAGCCGCGCTCCTCCAGGGCTGTGATGAGGCGGTGAATGCCGGACTTCGACCGCAAGTCGAGCGCGTCCTTCATCTCGTCGAAGGAGGGCGGCACGCCTGCTTCCTTCAGGCGGGCGTGGATGAACATCAACAGCTCGTATTGCTTCGGCGTCAGCATGGCGACCCCATCCCTCTCTCGTCCCGACTGCCGCTGCGACTGAACCCGCGCGACCGGGAGCGGCGGCTCCGGTGCGATGCGTTCACGATGAGTTCCGGTTTCGGTTCGGAAGTTCACGGAGAACGAACGCGTACAAATCACGAACATACGCTACGCGTTCCACTTGTGTTCTGCAATGGTTAAAATGCCGTGAAGCGGGGAATTGTCGTCAGTCAAACGGCAAGAACGGCACGATTTCGCCCGCTTCGGCCGCTTTGGCGTGGGGCGGGCGCACGATCAAGCCGTGCGCGCTGGCCAAGATCGACAGCATCGAACTGTCCTGTAAAGCGAAAGGCCGTGCCCGCACGCCGCCCGCGCCGTCTGATTCGAGCGTGGCGCGGACATAGTCCTCGCGCTGGTCATTGGCGCCGATCGGGGCGGCCAGTGCGACCTCGGTGAGGGCGCGACCCGTGCCGGGACGACCGGCGAGCACGGCTAAGAGCGGCTCCAGGAACAACAACGCGCATACAAGGCTAGAGACCGGATTGCCCGGCAGCCCCAGCACGCGGGTGGCGCCAAGCCGGCCGAACATCAACGGTTTGCCGGGGCGCATGGCGATGCGCCAGAAGCCAAGCTCCAGGCCTTGCGCGCCCAAAGTTGCTTGCACGAGATCATGATCGCCGACCGACGCGCCGCCAAGCGTGACGAGGATATCGGCCTTAGCGTCGAGCGCGCGGGTGACCCGGCGGGCGATCTCGCCATTGTCGTCCGGCGCGATGCCCAAATCCATCGGCTCACCGCCCAGCCGTTTGACAAGGGCGGCGACGCCATAGCCGTTGGAAGCGACGATCTGGTCAGGTCCGGGGACTTCGCCTGGCAGCACCAACTCATCGCCGGTGGCGATGATCGCCACGCGCGGACGGCGCACGACGGGCAAGGTCGGGTGATTGGCGGCGGCGGCAAGCGAGACGGAGCGAAAGTCCAGCACGGTGCCCGCCGCAAGCAGCGGCCGCCCGGCTTCGAAATCAAGACCCGCGCGGCGCACGAATGTGCCCGCTGGGACGGCGGCGCTCAGCACCGCATAGTCGCCCTCGCGGGTGACGTCCTCTTGCATGATGACGGCATCGGCCCCGTCGGGCACCGGCGCGCCGGTGAAGATGCGCGCCGTCTCGTTCGGGCCCACGGTGCCGGTAAAGGCTCGCCCGGCCGCCGCCTCGCCAATCAGCTTAAGCCGCACGCCCGCTGCGGTGTCGGCCGCGCGCACCGCGTAGCCGTCCATTGACGAGGCATTGAAGGGCGGCTGCGTGCGCTTCGCGTAGATCGGTTGGGCCAGCACCCGTCCGGCCGCAT
>CALSBD010000284.1:0-5048 GCA_943373055.1 Rhizobium sp. Q54 | reverse complement strand
CACCCCACCGCCGGAGATTTCCTATGACGATGCGGCTCCGGCCGTCATCGCCGCCGATCCGCCCAAGCCCGTGCAGGTCGTCGAGCTGCCCAGGCCGCTGCCGCTTCCCGGCCAGTTGAAACCGGTCGGCAAGGACGGCAAGCCCGAGCCAGAAGCCGCCGATCCGACCGTGCGCGTCAACCAGGCCAATGCCGCCGCGCGGATGCAGCCGGTGCGTAACGGCTTCATCAATTCGATGCAGGTCTATCCCTTCGTCGATGGCGCGCTCTATCAGGTCTATGCCTCGCCGGGGCAGATCACCGACATTTCGCTCCAGCCCGGAGAACAGCTCGTCGGCTCCGGCCCGGTCGCCGCTGGCGACACGGTGCGCTGGATAATCGGCGATACCGAGAGCGGCGCAGGCGCAGCGAAGGTCGTGCATATCCTGGTGAAGCCCACGCGCGCCGAGCTGATGACCAACCTGGTCATCAACACTGATCGGCGCACCTACCATATGGAACTGCGCTCGACGCCTTCGACCTATATGGCGTCAGTGTCTTGGCAATATCCGCAGGACCAACTCATCGCGCTGCGTCGCCAGAACAGCCAAGCCGAGGCCCAGCAACCGGTCGCGAACGGCATCGATCTCTCCCGTGTCAATTTCCGCTACGAGGTGTCGGGCGACCGCGCGCCGTGGCGGCCGCTCCGCGCATTCGACGACGGCCGGCAGGTGTTCATCGAGTTTCCGCGCGGCATCGGCCAGGGCGAGATGCCGCCGCTGTTCGTCGTCGGGCCGGAGGGCGCGACATCCGAACTCGTGAACTACCGCGTGCGCGGCAACTACATGATCGTCGATCGGCTGTTCGCCGCCGCCGAACTGCGTTTCGGCGCCGACAAGAATCAGAAGCGCGTGCGCATTTCGCGCACGGACGGGAGGCCGGCGTCGTGAGCAACAACGATCCCGAAAACGAAGAAGGGCGCGAGCCAGAGGTTGGGCGTCCTGTCGAGCCCACTGAAGATGATGCACGCCCGCTGACCGGCGAGCCGGTCGCGCCGATGCGGCTGCGGCCCGAGCCGCCGCGCGTCACCCGCCTGTCGCGCAAGGTGCTCGCAGGTCTCGGTCTTGCCGCCAGCGTCGGCGTCGGCGGCGCGCTGATCTATGCGCTCCAGACCCGTCATGGCGGCGAACAAGGCCAGGAACTGATCTCAACCGATAACCGCACCACGCCGGATGGCCTCGCCGGACTACCCAAGGACTATAGCGGCGTCCCCAAACTCGGCCCACCGCTGCCCGGCGATCTCGGCCGTCCGATCCTCAACGCACAGAATGCCGGTCAGCCCGTACCGACGCCGGGGATTGCCACCCCTTCGGGGCCTGTCGGACCAACACCGGAGGAACAACGCCGGGCGCAGGAACTGGAATCGGCGCGGACGGCGAGGCTTTTCGCTTCCACAGAAACGCGGCCGGGGAACACCGCCACGACACCGCCCACGGCGACCTTGCCGCAACCGGATCTCGCCAGCCTCGGCCTCGCGCCGCAGCCGGCGACGCCCTCGGCGCAGGATCGGCAACTCGCCTTCCTCAACCAGACGCCCGACAAGCGCACCGTCTCGCCGGATCGTGTCGCCGCGCCCTCATCGAAGAATGTGCTTCAGGCCGGCGCCGTGATCTCCGCCGCGCTCATCACCGGCATCCGTTCCGATCTGCCCGGCCAGATCACCGCGCAGGTCACGGAGAACATCTACGACAGCCCGACGGGGAAGATCCTGCTCGTGCCGCAGGGCACCCGCGTCATCGGCCAGTATGACAGCGGCGTGGGGTTCGGGCAGCGGCGCATCCTGCTCGTCTGGAACCGGCTGATCTTCCCGAACGGCCGCTCGATCGTGCTGGAACGCCAGCCCGGCGCGGACGCCGAAGGTTATGCCGGGCTTGAGGATGGCGTCGATTATCATTGGGGCGAACTGTTCAAGGCCGCAGCCTTGTCCACATTGCTCAGCGTCGGCACCGAATCCGGTTCGTCGAGCGGCGAGAGCGAAATCGTGCGCGCCCTGCGCAACGGCGCGTCGAACAGCATCAGCCAGACCGGCCAGCAGATCGTCCAGCGCCAGCTCAATATCGCACCAACGCTCACCATCCGGCCGGGCTTCCCCGTCCGCGTGATCGTCACGCGCGATCTTGTACTCGAACCCTACGGAGGCTGACATGGCGAAGCTGAAACTCGGCCCCATAACCGACGACAAGCCGGTCAAAGTCACGCTGGAACTGCCGGCCGGTCTGCACCGCGAACTTGTTGCCTATGCAGACATCCTCGCCAGCGACGCCGGGCAGGCTGTTGGCGATCCTGTTCGTCTGATCGTGCCAATGCTGCAGCGCTTCATCGCGACGGATCGGGAGTTTGTGAAGGCCCGGCGTGCAATGCTGCCGACTTCGCGGAACCGTTGATCCCGAAAGACTGATCCACTCGCGCCATTGAACGCGCGAGATCGAGCAGTCGCAGGAACCCCGGATTATCATTGCGTGACGCCCAGACGGCGCGAAATGGCAATATCTCGCCGACGATCGGGCGAAACACCACGCCGGGAAACTGCGTGCCCGTCGTGGCCTCGCTGGTCACGGTGAGTCCGCGTCCGAGCGCCACAAGCTGCATCAGATTATCTCGTCCTACCGCCTGCTGCTGGATCTCGGGATGGTGTCCGAGGTCGGCGAGACGCTGGACGAGATAGTCGTGGATTTCTTCGCCGGGCGCGCTCTCGCTGACTATGAAGGGCTCGCCAGCCAGATCGCCGAAGGTGACTTCCATGTCGTCGGCATGAGGGTGATGCAAAGGCAACACCGCGAAGATGCGTTCCGTCCAAAGGTGCTGGCTCTGGCAATCCGGCCAGCTCGTGAGCCCAGTCAAGAACGCAACGTCGAGTTGACGCTGCCGCACGGCGGCGACGTGTTCAGCGGGATTACCATCGGCAAAGCTCAGCTTCACCGCTTTGTGGCGCTGCCCGAAGGCTTGGAAGAGGTCAGCCAGAAAGCCAGAGGCCAGCGACGAAAAGATGCCGATTCGAACTTCGCCATCTTCCCCGCGGCCGATCGCAGACACTTCCGCTCGCGCCATCCCGATTTGCGACAGTGCCTTTCGACCGCGTTGAACGAATTGCCTGCCTGCTTGGGTGAGTTGCACGCCACCTGCCGATCGCGTGAACAAGGGGGCACCAAGCCGATCTTCCAGATCACGAATTCGGCGGCTGATAGCTGATTCCTGTATGCCCAGTGCGGCAGCTGCTCGGCGAAAGCTACCGTGATCGGCAGCGGCAATCACATAACGAATGTGCCGAATTTCAAAGGGCAACGCAGCAACTCCGCCTCTTCTCCGATTCGGGCCAATCGCCGTCTGCAGTTTGAGGAATTAGGTAACTCTACTTTCATTCGACTGACTTCTCGATGAACCCGAGGGTGTTCGCGTTCTCAATCAACGTTCTCACTTTTGCTCGATCTAGGCCTGATGGAACATCAGCGTCGATTTCCAAACGAAGTTTCACGGCGCTATTCGGAAGCGTTGTGAGCTGCTCGACGATCGCCTCGACAATCTGATGGATGTCCCGCGCTGGCCGCTCAGGTGAGATCATAACCGCGCCAATAAATCGCGTCGGCTTCTTTTCTGTCGGCGGCGTGGTAGGTCCGCCACCGATGACTGGTTCGCCCGGCGTCGGCAGAGTACCGCCAGCGCCCCCTAGCGTGCCGCCAGCATCGGTTTGTACTGGCGCCGGACGGTGTGCGTCGGCGACATCCGGTTTAATGATGACACTGTCGCTGTCGATGACCACCGGCGTATTGCCCGCCCGCTCGATAGCAAGCCCCGCATAGGTGTCCGTCTTCTCGTCCCACCGCTCGGCATAGGCGAAAGGACCGGGCAGCATGCCGCTGATCGCCGCATGCACCGCCTTGACCAGCACATCCTGCCCTTTCAGGCGCGGCAAATAGATGTAGCGGTTCAGATATTCCCGCAGATCCTTGAGCGATAGTCTCGGCTTGTCGTTCCAGATGTATTTCTGGAGATCGCGGTCGAGGCGCGACGGCCCCAACTCTATCAGCAAGCCCTCTTCAGCCACCAGCTTCTTGCTAGCCCGAGCCAGCAGCCCGTCCTGCGCCGGAATCTTGCCCGACACCCACTCCCAATCGGCCTGGGCACTCTCCTGGGCCGGATAGTGCAGATAGCACCACGCCTCTGTGAGGCGGGTCTTCATCGTTTCTCTCGCTTCGGCTAGCTTCGCCTCTGCGAGCTTCTGGTCGCTCGGTCGAAGTTCAAGGCGCTCCTTGTCGCGGACGATTTCGCCCCAAGCCAGGGACGCGCGAACGGCATCCCGCAGATGGTCGAGTTGCCGGGCTTCCGCTGCGATGAACACCAGCATGTTGCGATAGACGCGCGGCGTACTGCCCCGCTGAGTGAGTATGTCCTTCGCTTCGACCAGTGCATCCGAGCCATCGCGCCCGTTGTGGGGATATTTGACGCCCAGCACGACGGCGCGCACGCCGCCCGCCTCGTCGGGAACTTCAGCTGATGACGCGGGTGCCACCTGCACGGCATCGAAATGCCCGCGGTCGGCGAGGCCGTTCACATATTTTCCGAGTTCGGCGTCGATCGTCACGTCGACAAGCGCCGCTTCGATCTGCGCGGCCTTGTCCGCGGCGATGCGATTGAGGCTTGCCGACATCGAATACCAGTACCGACCAAGATCGGCGTGCATGAACTTAGCCTGGTTGGTCAGCCGGCGCAGCGCATCGCCGAAGATCGCAGGGCGCTCGCCCGGCTGCACGACGCCGAGATTGATCTGCTTATCGTCGAGGCCGGTGTTCTGTTGCTGGGCAGTGGGCGCCGTTCCCATGAAAATCGCGCGAGCAACGCGGCGGGTCGCCGAGTACCGGTTCAGGTTCGGCGCCGACTGATCGACTTTGTAGGGAGTCGACGCAGTGCCATCGACATCGCCGGCGATGATCGACTGCCAGCTCACGTCGAGATAGTGGAGCAATTCCGGCTCCACACGCGGCGAACTCACCGCCACGCTGCCGGGCATAATCA